>JAQTYS010000121.1 GCA_028688175.1 Methanothrix sp.
TGTCGGAAAAGAAATACTGCAGGAACATGAAAGCGCCCATGAACAGTATTATCCCCATCCGGCTGACGCCCATGGTCAGCAAGACGGCCAAAAAGCCAAGGTAGAGCACAGTCAGCAAGCCCATGGTAAGGAGCATTCTTGCTTCAAGTCCCCTATCAGACTTCCATCTTCTCATATCTAAATTTCACCTTGTGATTCTATCTTGCATTTTCTTTCTGGCATATTCTATCTCACTTTTTAGCGGGATATTGTCGCTACTATGATTTAGACCTTCTCTTTGATATATCAAAACGACTTTGTCCTGATAGATTTAGAGGTGGATACCAATGGCTCAAGCGAAAATAGGCGATACCGTTAAGGTGCATTACAACGGCAAGCTCGATACTGGCGTTCTCTTTGATACTTCAGCCGACTCTGAACCCCTGCAGTTCGAATTAGGCTGTGGAAATCTCATCGCGGGATTTGAAGAGGCAGTGGTGGGAATGAGACCCGGCGAATCCAAGACAGTACAAATCCCTCCGGAGAAAGCCTATGGCAGATACAGGGAAGATCGAGTATTCAAAATTGATAAAAAGGACCTTCCCGAAGATATTGTGCCTGCAGAGGGAATGTCTCTTGAAGTATGCGCCTCCAATGGTGTAATGGTTCCCGTTCAAATTACTGAAATCGAAGGGAGCACTGTTACTCTCGATGCCAATCATCCGCTCTCCGAACAGACCTTGACCTTCGAAATAACGCTTGTGGAGATAGCGAAGAGTAAGGAAGCAACGGAAAAATAGGAAACCAAATTAAGCCTAATGCATTCACGGGCAGCGTACCACATATTTTTATAGTCGGTCATGAGATACTGGTACTCGGGTGAGTGGTATTAGTACTGGACGCAAATTAGATATACCATTGAATGAGTGGATATTAGCAGATAATGTCCACTGCCGTTCGGAGGGGACGGCAGTAATTATAAATTAAGGTGGGAAACAATCTTGGCTGATCGTGCAGCAGTATTTATCGATGGAGCTTATTTAACTAAGATTCTAGATGTTGATTTTGGCAAACCCAAGATCGACTTGGCCGGATTTTCGGATATTCTTTGTGGCGATTATGAGCGGCTTAGAACCTACTACTATAATTGCATGCCTTACCAGAGCTGCCCTCCAACAGAGGACGAGCGTCGCAGGTTTGCTTCTATGGATAAGTTCGTCTATACATTGAGAAAGCTTCCCAGATTTGAGGTGAAACTGGGACGTCTGGGATGTGTGGGCGGTGAGTTTATCCAAAAGAGGGTAGACATCGCATTGGCTGTCGACCTGGTGCGACTGAGTTGCGGCAGAATGATCAGGAAGGCAGTTATCGTCACTGGAGACAGCGATTTCTTGCCGGCCATTGAGGCGGCAAAGGAGGCAGGTGTGCTGGTGACGCTTTACTACTCGCAAAGCTCTATTCATGACGAGCTATTATCCGCAGTTGATGAGAGCGCAGTCATCAGCCAGGATCTCATCAGCAAGGTAACCAGGTAGTGTAATAAATATTAAATGGAAATTAAAAATGCTGCAGAAGGCATACTGCAGCCGCCGTCCGATCTTTCAGCTTTTTTTCACCGCTTTCTCGTCCTTGGCGTAGACATCCCTCATATCCACGACCTTTTTTGACTTTCCGGCCGTTCTGGGAATGGAGCCCATCTCCACCAGCTCTATCTTGCTTCTCACATTGAGCACGGACTTCAGCTTATCTTCAGCCTTCTTTCTGATCTTTGCCAGGTCGGAGAGTTCGCCTGTGAAGGCCTCTTCCTTAAGCTCCACCTGAATGCTGATCTCGTCTAGTCCATGCTTCTTTCTGTCTACAACCACCTGGAAATAGTTGCCAATCTCAGGGATGCTGACCAGTACATCCTCAATTTGGCTGGGGAAGACATTGATGCCGCGCACAATGAGCATGTCATCCGCGCGCCCCAGGAACCGGTGCAACTTTCGGCTGGTGCGCCCGCAGCTGCATTTCTCTTCCATGATGTAGGTCACATCACCAGTATGATATCTGATGAGGGGCATGGCTTCTTTGGTGAGCGAGGTTATGACCAGCTCGCCCGGCTCGCCCGGAGCGCAGGGCTGCTCATTTTTATCCAGGATCTCGATTAGGAAGTGGTCCTCCCAGATGTGCAATCCGTTCTGCTCCTGGCACTCAAAGGCCACGCCCGGCCCCATCATCTCGGAGAGGCCATAGGAGTCATAGGCTTTGATGTGCAGCGCATCCTCCAGCTCCTTTCTTGACTCGTCCGACCAGGGCTCAGCTCCGAAGCAGCCGATGCGTAGCTTTAGCTTGTCCACCACGCCCTTGGCCTTGGCTGTCTCAGCCAGATAAAGCGCATAAGATGGAGTGCAATGCAGCACCGTCACCCCGAAGTCCATCATGATCTCAAGCTGGCGTTCCGTATTGCCCACGCCGGAGGGAACAGCCATGGCCCCCATGCGCTCGATTCCGTAATGCACACCCAGACCGCCTGTGAAAAAGCCGTAGTTCACCGCGTTCTGGAATATATCGCCTTTCTTGACTCCGACCATCACAAAGTCTCGAGCCATGAGGTCCGACCAGTTCTCGATATCCTTGGCGGTGTATCCAACTACGGTAGGCTTGCCGGTAGTGCCGGAAGAGGCATGTACCCGCACCACCTCCTCTCGCGGAACGGCAAAAAGGCCAAAGGGATAATTGTCCCGCAAATCCTGCTTTCTGGTGGTGGGCAGCTTTGTCAGGTCCTTGAGGCTTTTGATGTCCTGGGGAGTGATGCCTGCCTGCTTGAATTTATTCTGGTAAAAGGGAACGTTCTCGTAAACCTTCTCTACAACGGTCTTGAGACGCTGCAGTTGCAGCTCTTCCAGCTCTTTTCTCTCCATGAGCTCCAATTTAGGTTGCCAGTAATTCATTTCCATACCTTGGTGAAATTTGATTTGTTCTATCTATGCTATGCCTTGCCATGAGAGAAAACGTCAGGGTATATCAATAATTCCCATGCAGCAAAAAAAATGGATGAGGATTATCGGCAAGTGTAGACGAGAAAAAGAAATGCAGGAATTCATAAAAAAAGAATGCCAAGAGCGACTCTGCTTATCGCCCCTGCATCATCTTCTTAACCTGCCTTTGCAGACCATCCAGCTCTCCTGTCGAGTAGAGATAATAACCGGCTCCGATGGCTATGAGCAGCACCAGTATCAGGGCAATGATCCAGTTTTTGCTCTCTGCCTTCTCCACATTTACCGTCTTGCTCTGCTCATCCAGGCTGATTCTGGTCAATCCCGGATCAACGGGCTTGTAGCTGAAGCTGACGGTAGTGTTTTCGCCGCCTTTGACGGTCGCATTCTTGGAGTCCACAACCGTCTCGTTGGCCTTGATCTCCAGAAGGCGTGTGTCTTCATTACTGCCAACGTTCTCTACAATTGCTGAGATCTTGATCTCGCTGCCTGCGTTGGCCTTATCCGGCACCGTCAGATTGACAATCCTTAGAGACGAGGCTATCTTGATCATCTTGGTAGCGGAATTGAAGCCTTCTTTTTCTGCCTTCAAAGTATGCTCGCCCATGACAATGGCAGAATAGGTCATCGTTCCCTGGGCGCCGGTGCTGCCGATGCTCCCTTCATCCAGGAACAGGGATGCAGCATCCACAGGCGTCTGGTTGATGCCCTCGACAACCGTTATCAGGAAGTTCTCTCCTTTGATTACCTCTGCCGGCGCATTGATGGTGAGCTGGTTGGCAAGTGTTGCATTGGCCTTCTCGAATGCTGATGCTTTGGCGGCCTCCGATGCCGTCCTTACCACCAAATCAGCTTTGGCCTCATTGTATCCTGTCTTCTTGGCAACAATTGGGTAGGTTCCGACTGATGTCGGTGTGTAGGTGAAAGAACCCGTAGCATCAGCAGTTCCGAGGCTGCTGCCGTTAATCAAGAACTGCACTCCGGAGATGGCGGAGGTGCCTGATTTAACGCTGATGATTACCGGCGTGTTCACGATTCCCGCGGGAACGCTAAGTGTCATATCGCTCCCTTCTCCCGGCTTGATGGCAATAGGCGCCATCAGTCTATCACTGCTGTCGGCGATCCTGAACTTCAGGTTTTCCATAATCTCAATGGTCTTGTCCCTGCCCAGGCTGATTGAGCCGTCATTTTTCATGGTGATGCCGTCATCGCCCAGCGTCTCCACCTTCATCCTGCCGTGTATTTCACCCTCTTCCACAGACTCCGGGCTATCGGACACCTGGAAGATGCCGTCTACAGTTGCCAGATCCGACTCTGTGCTCCTAAAGACGCTCTCGACATGTACGATGATTATCGGCACATCCTTCTCAGAGCCTATGTCTACCTTGTACATGTAATTGGAGGCTTTGTCTCCCGGACTGGATGAAGGCGTTACCACCTTGCTGTCCACCTCTTCGCCGTCTCTGGCCAGAGCAAGATAGACCTTGTTTCCATTGAGGTCCACCTGCTTGATGCGCAGTTCATATCCCTCTTCCAGAGATAGAACCGAACCGCTGGCTATGGTCCGGCTGTTGTCGTCATCAGTCAAGACCTTTCTAAGCTGCCCTTCATTGATGGCGCTGACCTCGTCTGTGAACTTGGTTTCGTTATTAAATCCTGCGAAGTATTTGTCGGCCATAAATCCGACGACATCATACTTGCCCCAGGAAGCAAATTCGAATTCAACCGGTGCCGGGCTTGTGGAATAGAGCAGATCACCCTCTTCGATCTTGCTACCGCCTGTTATCTTGGCGGTAAGCTCCTCAGTTCCCACATCATCATCTATATCGTAGTAGAAGCCCTCGAAGTTGTAAACCGTCCAGGTAAACTCTTTGACTTCGGACGGATTTATCACTGTGCCCCTCACTTCTTGAGGCCCTGACCTCTCGACTATCGGTGCGAAGCGCAGTTCATCAGAATCTGCCACTATAAATTTAACATCACCAAAAATCTCAGCAGTGCCTCCCTTTCTCAGAGAGATGGTGTTATCGTTATCCATCTCAAGGCCTGTATCAGAGAGACTGTTCACCTGCATCTTGCCGTATTCATCGCCGCTTTCAACTGAATTGTATGTATCGGATATCTGGAAGATGCCGTCAACAGTGACAAGGTCGGATTCGGTGCTGGCAAAGACATTGGAGATATGGGCCATGATGATCGGCTGGTCCTCTCCGGAGATCTCTACTTTATACAAATAAGTGGCGCTCTTCAAGCTGCTATCAGGAGAGACGACCTTGCTGTCTATCTCCTCTCCATCCTTGGCCAGACCGAGATATACTTTATTCCCGTCGATGTCGATCTGCTTGATTCTCAGCTCATATCCCTCTTCCAATGTGAGGACCGATCCGGTGGTGATGGTGCTCTCATCATCGCTATCAACCAGCACCCGACGGAGCTGGCCGTCATTGATCAGGCTAACATCATTGTCGAAGATCTCACCGTCTCCCTGCAGATATCCGGCAAAGTACTTCTCAGCCATAAAGCCGATGACCTGATATTCTCCCCACTCGCTAAACTCGAAATCCATTTTCTCAGAAGTTGTGCTGTATACCAGATTTCCCGAATCAATGGACCGGTCGTTGCCCTGCAGATCGACGGTAAGCCTCTCTGTGCCGACGTTATTCTTCATGTCATAGAAGAAGCCAGAGAAGCTTCTATAATCCCAGGTGTACTTATCTGAGCTGATCCCTTCCCTCCAGATGCGATCTGCCGGCTCACTAGTTTCTTCAGTTTCTTCAACTGCCGGCGCAGCCTCCTCTTGAGTGGCATTTTCCGATTTATTCTCAGAAACGTTATTGGACACAATTTCCGTTTCGGTCTGAGATGTATTTTGTGAGTCGGAAATGCTAGTCGCTGTCGCATCCGCCGAGACTGTCGTTCCCAAAGCTACCTCCTCAGGTGGAGCAATAGTCGTCTCCGCTGCAACCTCTGCGGTTTGATCCGCTGCGGCTATGTCATTTGTTATCGCGGAAGGTTCTGCGATTGGCTCCGCGGATGGTTCCGCTGGTGGTTCTACGGATGCTTCTGTCTGGATCATATCCGGCGTTACCGTTGCATCCTGGGCAGGCTCCTGGCTCGCGGTTTCTTGATTTGCATTGCTCTCTGTGGCAAAAGAAGCTGTGTTTGCAGCCTCTTCTGGAGCTGCTGTGGTTTCAGATTTTGTAGCCTGGCCGGAAGATGACAGCGGCTTAAGTCCAGTATTGCGCTTGGCCAGCTTTTCTGCCGATATCGTCTCTCCCTGCGTGCTCTTGGAAAGCAAGCTCTGGCTTATGATTGGGGCAGCCCCATCCGCTGCATTATTGTCCTCAGAAGGGGTTTGCGCCAATACATTAATTGGCAGAGCCGCAGCTAATAATATGAGAAGCAGACAGACTCCACCGACCCTGACATGATCCAATAGATCTCCTCCAATACATAATTGCTATAAGCTATCTACTCGTGCAAGGATGCAGTTTTCATTTATAAATGTGATCACGATCGCATCAATCGAATCATGAAATGCATAACATTTAAGTGCTGTGCGTCTTATGGATTCACGGGGAAATTCGGTATGGGTAAGATCATATCTATTGTTGCAGGGCTGATATTTGTTCTGCTATTGGTAGGATTGTCTGCCTCACAGGGCATGGGCGGCTCGAAAGCATATGATCGGAGCGGCTACGATTGGATGGGCACTCCAGTATCAAGTGCCAATCAGATAAGCACGATAATACCTGACTACTTAAGCCCATCTGGCGGCGGAAGTGTTGAATTGGATCCCTTTGGAGGGGGATTGAGCGCTTTTAGCTTGCTGCTTGAGCCTGCGAATCCGGCAACTGAGGGGCTGGTTGTCGCTGGCGACAATAAGCTGGCCAATGGGCTTTACCTGCAACAAGGTACGTACCTATTAACACAGGGTACAGTCTCTTTGGGCGAGCAATATATGCTCTGGGCGCGAGTAAACGTAAAAGGCAGCTTCTCGCTTCTGGATTATAACCGCCAAATCTTGAGCCAAGGATATGTCACACCCGGATGGTATAGGATAAAGGGGGCTTATGCAAATTATCTTGGAACGCACATCTATCGCTTTGTAGCAGCTGGATCTGCCAGTAATAATCTAACCATCATGGTAGGCTCGGGAAGCTATCCAACATCATTTAGTCTGACGGGAAGAGTGCAGGATCAGAGCGGTCTCGGGATGCCTAACGTTAAGGTAATAGTATCCAATAGCGAAGGCGGAAAGTTCTCGACAATGACGGACAGCGCCGGGTACTATGCCATCGATGTGGCTACTGGAGTCTATCTCGTCAATGCACAATCTCCAGGATATGTGTTCACGCAGACCACTGTTCAAGCAATTACCGGCCTGGTATCGGCTGCAATGCCGGTTGTTGGGACACCTATAGAAGGCGCTCCCCCGACATTCTGGGTATGAGGAGACGCAATTTCTCATTTTTTTAATAGAAAATAAAAGAGATGATAGATCAAGGTTTATGTTTTCCTTTCTATCTGGGCGGCGTTACGTAATTCCAGCGCCAGACCTTAAAGCTCGTAGCTATAATTCCCAGGAAGATTGCCAGAACCAGCAGGCTCTGGAGCCACTCGACAATAGTAATAACATCCATTTCCTACACCAACATAGGTGCCGTCTCTTTTATCAGATAAATGTTTGCATGCAAAAGATGATATGGGAAAACATGTGTCTCTCCCCGGAGAATTCTAACGAGGCTGAAAAGTTGCTAAATGTGATATTCCTGGGAACCGCCGGATCGCTTCCTACGCCGGAGAGAAATCCTTCGGCCATTCTCATCAACCGCGAGGGAGAGATGATGCTCTTTGACTGCGCAGAGGGTACGCAAAGACAGATGATGCGAGCGAGAACGGGCATGATGCGCTTGAATTACATTTTCTTAACTCATCTTCATGCCGATCACAT
>JAQTYS010000122.1 GCA_028688175.1 Methanothrix sp.
TCTTTCGCATAGCCAGAGTTTCGTTATAGACCCATCTGCAAAGCTCTAGCTGCTCATTCAGCTTGGTTACTTGAGCCTTGGTTGGCTTGAGTCTATACCGAAACACTTTCATGGTTTACTTGACCTTTTGCATTGCCACATATCGTTCTATTACATCTTTGGCAGCATCACCGCATGTTCCTACATAGTATGAAGGATTCCACAGATGACCATTCCAGAGCTGCTTCCTTAGTTCAGGATGCTTCTCAAAGAGTTTCTTTGCCGTGATACCTTTGAATATTTTGACTATGTTTGCTGGTGCGAATATTGGATGAGCATTGACGAAGAGATGGACATGATCCGGCATGATTTCTTGGTCTATCAATGAAATGCCCTTCTGCTCCGCGATTATCTCATGTAGCCAATGAAGATCTTTGGCTACAGATCCCACCAGAACCTTTCTTCGGTATTTTGTGGACCATACGAACTGGTAATACACGTTATAAACACAACCTCTCGCACTCACCCAATGCTCTTGTTTAGTCATATTAGGATATACGTATGGTCGCCATTAGTTTATATACCGTTCGATAGGCACGGGCTCTATCCCGCCTTTGAAAAGGCGGGGATTAGACCTGATTTCGTCCTAAAAAGCGGGCCCGGGCCACCGAGCGACCACCCGCAATCCCGCCCGCTCGACCGCAACGCAGCCGCAAGCGGGCCTCCAGCCCCCCCTGGCGTGCGGGCGTCCCCCTGCGGCTGTGGGCAGTGGCCCGAGTCGGACATAGCCGCAATCGATGCCATGCGATATTGCATCACTGCAATTCTACTAACCGTGGCATCAGTCATGGCGCTGTCACCTGCCTTAGCCAGCGACAACTCAAAGATGGCCGCAGTTGCCACACCCACATGCGCTTCTGAAAATGCTCTCCAGGATCTTACCGTCTCGTCTGTTGCTACCGTCTTTGCAGCCGGCCTTTTAGCAGGCTTCAATCCCTGTCTCCTGGCAATACTGGCCTTTCTAGCTAGCTCAATGCTGTCAGGTACAGGCCGCAGACGAGATATCTTGACTATGGTGGCCTTCTTTTCTCTGGGCATATTCGCGGTCTACATTAAGGAGACTGCAAAGTGGAGGATTGTCCCTCTTCCGAACGGATTGGACTAAGAAATACGTCAACAGTGTCATTGCCAGCCGGAGGCTTAGCTTCTATTTCCTCTTAGGAGCCCTCTTCTCATTGGTAAGAGCCCCCTGTGTGGGAGGAATCTACATCGCTATCATTGGCATAATCTCCAGCCAGGGGTTTGCCTCGTCGGGGATGACTTATTTGATGATTTATAACCTGGGTATAGCCCTCCCCGTGCTGCTTACAGGAGGATTCATCGCGTTAGGCATGAGCCCTGAGCAGGTGGATCATTTCCGCAGCAAACACAGAGTTGCCATCCGGCTATTAACGGGAATCACGCTATTGGCTCTGGCTTCGCTCATCTATATGCAAATGATTTAGGCTAGAATCGTTAGAGAGAGGTTAATTGCTACGAAAAGCAAAAAGCTTATTAACTAGTAATATCCTAACTAAAGAGTGACGACAGACCACCGTTGACCTCCTTTATCGTCGTCTACCTGTTGTCAGGTTCCGGCCGCTGCCAGGCCGGACTCCTCTTCTGAAAAAGACGATTAAGAT
Organism: Methanothrix sp.; assembly: GCA_028688175.1. Taxonomy (GTDB): domain Archaea; phylum Halobacteriota; class Methanosarcinia; order Methanotrichales; family Methanotrichaceae; genus Methanothrix. Next base: position 1,662 of record JAQTYS010000122.1, read on the forward strand.
CATACAGATAGGAGCCATGCTATGACACAACTGATGATCACCGATATCAGAAAAAGCAGCTGCGACACAAGGTTTGATCTTATCACCGCTATATTTCTCAGTCTAGATGGCCATGAGACCAGAGGACGGAGGTATCTAGACGAAAGAAGCGTCCTGGTACTGGAGAGTGCTACAGCGCAGGAGGAGATTCCTGCAATTGGAGTGCGCACTGGAGATCAGTACATCCGCCTGAGAGCAAAGCCGGACCACGGGCTGATGGTAGGAGATGAGATACAATTTGGTAAAAATCGAGATAAAAAAACTGTCATTCAGCTACAGCAGTCGTAAGATCCTCGAGGACGTCAATCTCGCAATACGAAGATACAATCGCTGCGCTTCCCCAGATATCCTGCACTCACTCACAAGGAATATGGTACGCATGAGCGCTGTACCTGGCAAGCACAGTCATAAGGCCCCCTAAATTTAACTTACTCGGGCAGCACGGCGTTCTATTCGTACGGTTTAGCCCAAAAGCTTTAAGTCAAGTAATGATGAGTTAGGTCCAATTAAGTTTAATTAACTGAGATGAGGAACTTGAACTTGATCTTGAAGTTGATGATATTATCTCTGGTCATATTGCCGTTACTATGCTCAGTAACCCTGGCAGAAGAAAACACGACCAGTGCGCTGACCGTTACGGACGATCTCGGGCGGGAGGTCAGCGTGGCCACACCCCCGCAGAGAATAGTCTCGCTCTCTCCTTCCAACACGGAGATCCTCTTCGCTCTCGGCCTGGGGGATCAAGTGGTAGGGGCAACGAAGTACTGCAATTACCCTCCGTCGGCGTTAGAGCTAAAGGAAAGCAAAAAGATCGAGGTCGTGGGCGGGTACGTTGATCCTGATGTCGAGAAGATCCTTTCACTGTATCCCGATCTGGTCCTGGCCAGCCGGACACGCAGCAGCGGGACAGTCTCCCTGCTGGAAAAAGAGGGCATTGCCACTTTTGTCATCGATCCGAATAACCTAAGCAGCATCATTCGATCCATTGAAAAGGTCGGAAAAATTTCAGGCAAGGAAGCGGATGCTTCAAAGCTATGTAATCAGATGGAGTCTCGAATAAAGGCCGTATCTGACAAGACCTCATCCCTTCCTAAAACGCGGGTCCTCTATATCGTCTGGCACGATCCAGTCAAGACAGCTGGTGCGGGAACCTTCGAGGACGAGCTTATCGAGAAGGCAGGTGGTGTGAACATCTTCCATGATCTGTCAGGATATGCTCAGATAGATCCGGAAGCCATTGCCGTGCGAAACCCTGAGGTAATTATTGCCTGCTCAGGCATGGGAAGCGGGGCGGACATGCCTCTCACATGGGCAAAAACAGAACGCGGTTTGAATCAGACCGATGCTCGCAAGAATGGCAGGATCTACCAGGCAGAAGGAGATCTCATAACCCGCACCGGTCCCAGGATTGTAGATGGCCTGGAGATGCTGGCCAAGTTCATACACCCTGAGACGTTCTGAGGAATTTGGTCTCATGTTTGGCAACAATGACATTTCCAGAGTACTGAAGCCGACTTCCTGCGATAGGACCCATTTAAAGGAGCAATACCGGCAATTCACCGGCCGAAAGGTGCTCTTCTTTCTGGTCATCGCAATGGCCATTGCTCTCCTCGCTGGAGTCGCAGTAATCCTCGGCTCAGCAGAGATCAGCATTATGGATGTGTACGCCTGCATTCTGGCCAGACTCTTTCCCGGACACTTTCATACCACTGCATTTACGGATATGATTGTCTGGGACCTGCGGCTACACCGAGTTTTGATGGGCATTGTCGCGGGCATGGGCCTTGGCGCCTCCGGGGCGGTAATGCAGGGAATTCTTAAAAATCCGCTCGCCAGCCCCTTCACTCTGGGCATATCCTCTGCAGCCAGCTTCGGCGCAGCATTGGCCATCATTCTTGGGGCAGGCATTGTGGCAGGCTCCTGGCTGGTCATCGGCAACGCTTTTATCTTCGCCCTTCTCTCCGCGCTCGCCGTTTACGGCCTGGCCAAGTACAAAGGAATCTCTTCCGAGACCATGATCTTGGCTGGCATTGCCATCATGTACCTCTTTTCTGCCTTAACCTCTTTGCTACAGTATGCAGGAACGTCGGATAAGGTCCATGAAGTGGTCTTCTGGATGATGGGCTCGCTGGGCCGCTCCTCCTGGGAGACGACGGCGATGGTCCTGACAATTCATGTCATCTGTCTGCCTTATCTTATCATCAAATCATGGGATCTCAATGCCCTGGGGGCTGGTGATGAGACTGCCCAGAGCCTGGGGGTGAACGTGGAGAAGACGAGGGTGATTTACATGATGCTAGCCTCGCTCATAACCGCCAGCATCATCTGCTTCACGGGAACCATCGGCTTCATAGACCTGGTCGCACCCCATATTACCAGGATGGCCATAGGCGGTGACCATCGTTTTCTTTTGCCGGGCTCTGCCCTGGTGGGCGCCTTGCTTTTGCTGGGTGCGGATACCCTGGCAAGAGTAGTCCTGGCCCCTATGATTCTGCCGGTGGGCATTATGACCTCTTTCCTGGGAGTTCCCTTCTTCGTATACCTGTTTCTGCAAAGGAGGAGGACATTTTGGTAGGGATCATTAACAATGTTCCGCCAATTTGCACCGGCATAATCGCCTGGAAATAATCGCCTGGAACCAGCCGGGTACCAAAAGCCAGAAACCAAAATATTTAAAAGATAAGAAGGCTTTCTCAGCCTTCGTTGAGACATTTTTGCGCAGCCTAATGGCAGCTTATTCAGTCTTGCCCCACTCCTCCACATTCCACCACAGCTCACCGGTCAGGCCGCCATGCTCGTGGGGCGCAGCGCGAGGCTTTATTCCTGTAACCTTATCGCTGGTGGCATAGATGGTATTTCCGAAGGTGATAAAGGCGGTAGGCATATCGCTCACCAGCACCTTTTGCAGCTCATCATAGATCTGCGTCCTTTGATCCTGGTTGAAGGTGGTTCTGCCCTCTTCCAGGAGCTTTTCTGCTTCTGGATTGGAGTAGGATGCCAGATTAAGAGTCCCCTGGCCGATGAACTTGGAGGTAAATTCTTTGTAGTTATAGTCGTCCGGGTCCATCGGGTTTCCTCCCGCCCGGATTACAACTCCGTGCCAGTCTTCAGTCTTCATCTCATCATTGCTCTTTCCCGCAGGTTTGGCCGTGATGCCCAGCTTCTCCAGATCAGAGGACACAGCTATTGCAATGTCTTTTCTCACAGGGTCATTGCTCAGATAGACAATATCAAACTCAAGCTTCTTGCCGTCTTTCTCCAAGATGCCGTCACTGCCCTTCTGAAATCCGGCCTGCTGCAGAAGCTTTGCGGCTTTCTCTTGATCATAGGAGAAAGCAATGTCTGGATTGTATGCCCAGCTCTCAGGATTAATGGGTCCGTATGCCAAAACACCCTGACCCATAAAGATGGTATCCACTATCTCCTGCTTATTTATGGCATAACCCATAGCCTGACGAACCTCTTTGATGTTGAAGGGCCACACCTTGTTGGGCATGTTCATGCTGTACCACTGAGCTGAAGGTACGGAATGGACCACAATACCTGGCTCATTCTCCAGCACCTTCATGGTCTGCGGATCGATCTGGATAGCATCAACCTCACCGGTCTTGAGCAGGTTCACCCGGGCGCTTGCATCGGGCACAATGATATATCGCAGGGTATCGACCTTTGGGGCAATGCCGAAGTAGTCGAGATTGGCCTCCAACACCAGCTCCTCAGCATGCTTCCAGGATTGAAACTGGAAGGGCCCTGTGCCTACGGGCTTCTGCCAGAAATCGGTAGTGGTAAGGTCCTGGCCATCCAGAATGTGCTTGGGCAGGATGGGCAGGGCAAAGCGCTCCAGGAAGGGCACAATGCCCTCTTTGAGAGTGAACTTCACAGTGTTCTGGTCGGGAATGATGATATCCTCTATGTTTTTATATTCCGATGATACGGGAAAGACTGATAACCATTTATCATCTCTGATGAGATTATAGGTAAAGAGAACATCATCCGCAGTGAAATCCACTCCGTCATGCCACTTAACGCCGCTTTTCAGGTGAAAGGTGAAGGTCTTGCCGTCAGGAGAGACCTCCCAGGATTCAGCCAGATCAGGAATCATCTTCAAGTCCGCATCCGACTTAACCAGACCGCTATAAATCTTCATTATGTCGTAGGCGTTGGCGTCAGATACTGGATTTAGGTTATCCGGCTCCTCGGCAAGGGCGATGTTCAGAGTCTTTGTGGCCTCGCTGCCTATTGCTGGCGATGCGGCTAAGATGATAGTACCAAGAAAGAGCGCTAATATGACAATGGCTACATTTCCATTTCTATGATGGCATTCTTTGAGTCTCAATATGAAGCCTCCAATAGATATTATTACTATAGCGAATGAATTGCAGTATTGATAATAAATCTTTCTATTATTGTAATACAAAATGCATATTACCATAAAAAAGGTTGACAAAGAAGACAACAAGAGCATCTAGAAGGAGAGTATCTAAGAGGCAAGAGACTGCTGCTTCAAGAGATGCTGCCATCAATATCCTTCAAAGCTCATGTCTCCCCCCTCTATTCGGAGCCAGCCTCTTCTTCAGATCCTCACCCAAGAGATTTATGGAGAGCACAGTTGTCACGATCATCATCCCCGGAAAGAGCGTCGTCCACCAGATTCCCCGCATGATATCCCTTTGCGCCTCGTTGAGCATGTTGCCCCAACTGGGCAGATGAGGTGGAATCCCCAGCCCCAGGAAGCTGAGAAAAGATTCCGTTAAGATGGCATGGGCGGTCATGAGGGTTACGGATATGACGGCTATGTAAAGCAGATTGGGTGCTATGTGCGCCAGCAGGATGTAGCTGTCCTTGGCGCCCAGCGCCACCGCCGACTCCACAAAAGGCCTCTGCCGAATGGAAAGGGCTTCGCTTCGCACCAACCGGGCGGTGCTCATCCAGTGAGTCAGCCCGATGGCCAAGATAATTGTCCAGACATTTCTGGTAAACATTGTCACCAACACCATGAGCAGAATTGTCTCCGGTGGCGAGTAGACGGTATCAACCAGTCGCATGAGAATGCTGTCAATGCGTCCCCCATAGTAGCCGGAAAATAGACCGATCATGACTCCCAGGCCGACTGCCAGAAGGGCGGCGCTCATGCCCACGAGAAGGGAGACTCTTGTGCCATAAAGCACCCGGGAGAAGAGGTCGCGTCCCAGATGATCAGTGCCGAAGGGATGATCAAAGGATGGTGGATGCATGGGCTCGCACAGGCTCGCTCTGACAGGATCGTAAAAGGTGAGGTATGGCGCTAACACCGCCAGGAGCAGCAAGGCAATAATCAGCACCAATCCGGGAGAAGCATATCTCATCTTTTCAGTGTCCATATTGCCACCTCATCCATACTTCACCCTTGGATCCGCCAATGCATAGGCGACATCCGCCAGGAGGTTGCCCAGGATTACCAGGAGACTGGTAAAGAGGACCAGACCCATGAGCAACATATAGTCTGCTCTCAGGGCAGCATCATAGGTAAGCTTGCCAACGCCCGGCCAGGCGAAGATGCTCTCCACTACGACGCTGCCGCCGATGAGCAATGGCAGAGAGATTCCTATCTGGGTTATGAATGGCAGAAGGGAATTTCGGAAAGCATGTCGTAGGATCACTGCCCCCTCATTCAGCCCTTTAGCCCGGGCGGCAATGATATAATCCTCTTGCATGGCCTCCAGCACACTGGATCGAATGTAGGTGTAGAATACTGCCAGATGGCTTAATGCCAGAACAAAAGCGGGCAGAATGAGATGACGGATTCTGTCTTGCAGCAGCGGCCAGGCAAGGGTCGGTCTATCCACGGAAACCATGCGTGAGGAAGGCAACCATCCCAACCAGACTGCGAAGACAAGCATGGCCAGCAGGGCCACCAGGAAAGTGGGCGTGGAATAGATGACATAGTTAATTCCGCTTAGGGCAACATCAATTCTTGATCCGGCCCTTACTGCAGAGATGAGTCCCAACGCCACACCTAACAAAGCGCTTATTGAATAACCGGTTATGGTCAGAAGAAGCGTAGCAGGGAACCGCTCAAAGATAACATCCAGCACCGGACGCTTCTTGATATGCGAGTAGCCCCAGTCGCCATGTACAATTCTCTCCAGCCAGACCAGATAACGTACCTGTACCGGTTGGTCCAGACCAAGCTGCTTTT
>JAQTYS010000123.1 GCA_028688175.1 Methanothrix sp.
TGTCCTCGCCCTGATACCAGATATCGTAGTTGCGGCCATGAAAGCGCACATAAGCGTGATTTGCAGTCTGCTCTCTGCCGGCATGAATCCCTGGGCCGTCGATCAGAACATTGGCAACATTCCTCTCACTCAGAGCCTCTAAAGCCGCGGGATCGATCGCCTTTTGGCTATCGCATAGCCAGCTCCTGTGCCGAAACTCGACTGCGTAGTTGTACTCTTTGTAAGAGAGGGAATCTAGAAGGCCTTTAAGTGCGGCAAGGGCAGAAGCATCATTCTTGAAGTAGGGGGAGAGCTGAAGCAGAACCCCACCCAAAAGGCCTGCCTCTGCCAGCGGTTTGACGCAGCTCTTCTCGAAAGAGGCGGCCCAGAAGACCGCCCGCTCTACATCCCCATCAACGAGTGCTTTGTGCGTGACAAGCTGAGGCACTTTGACTGAGTACTCGAAGCCCTTCAAATCTTTAGCCTTCTTTATCCAGGACGAGACTTGCTTCTCTCCCGGAGGCCGGTAGAATGTGCTGTTGATCTCTACCGTCTGGAAGTAGTCTGCATAGTAAGAGAACCATTCGCCATTCTTCCCGGCCAGATTCAATGGGTAGAATTTCCCCACCCAATCATCGTAAGACCAGCCACTGCATCCCACCAGGATTGTCATTGTCGTCTAATTAATTCAGATTCTCTAACCTGCATTTATTACTATTCTTTCAATCGGACACTTTCGCTCCGCTCCCGGCTTGCCCTCATATCCTCATAGCTCCTAGAGGAAAATGAGTCGGACCAGAATATCTGGCTGGCGACTTTCTGTTTGGGTGACTAGCTATGGGGCGAAGTTTCGAGAGTGTGAGGATGGGCGTTAAGGACGTTTCTCTCCGGTGGATGAAGGCCAGCCGGGCTCTGAAAAAAGAAGATCAGATTTACGGGCAGATGGTGGCACAGATGGCTAAAAAGCACTCCAGCGAGGCCTTCTATGCCCTGGATGATCCGCTGGAGGCGGCGGTATTCTCGGTACTGGTGGAGATGAAAAAGGAGCAGGAGAGAAAGCACGAAGAAAGGAGGCAAGAAGAATAGACATATGTGGATCTTCGATACGTACTACAAAGGCTGCGTGGAGCTGTGGGGCAGGGAGAGAGGCATCACCAAAGACAGTGTTGCCTATCCTCAATCGTTTTACATGCATCTGCCGGACCCTCCTGCTCACAGGGAGATGATTGAGGCTCTGGAGAGTCGCTTCCGGGCAGAGGAATGCAGCTTCAAGACCATCTTCGGCACCTTCCAGGGCCACAGGATATATGCCGGTCGAAAAGTTGCCGAGAAGATCGAGATCCAAACCCGTCACCAGGTCGAACTTTACAATGTCGATGTCCGCCAGGACCAGCGTTATCTGGCCGAGCACAATCTCTTCCCCTGTGGAGATGGAGATGATTCCCGGTTCTCGCCCGACTTTGCCGTCCCCCTGACCAGCCTGAAGCTGCAGCTTTGCGGTGATCCTTCCCTGCCCGGAGATATCAGCATCCGCCGCATTGAGATCCAGAATGGACGCAAGCGAAGGCTGGAAGGAGCAGAGAGAGTGGTTCTCTGTGACCTCCTGGATCTCATCAAATCCCATGATCCTGACCTGATCATGTGCCCTCATGCCGACACCTGGATTCCCATCATCCTCCGCAAGGCCAAAAGATACAGCCTGGAGTGCACTATCAGCCGCAGCGGCTTCTTCAAGCCGATGGCCTCCAGGTCCTACTGGAGCTATGGAAAGGTAAGCCACAAAGAGGGCGCTCTCATCCCCGAGGGCCGGATACTCATAGACACCGCCAGGAGCTTCGTCTATGCCGAGAGCGGCCTGAAGGGCATCCTCATGGCCTCCCGGCTCTCCGGCCTCTCGCCGAACCTCACGGCCCGCTTCACGCCCGGCACGCTCATCTGCAGCTACGAGGTTTTCGAGGCGCTGCGCCGGGGCATAGCAGTGCCCTTTCGCAAGAGAGATGCAGAAGGACACAGGAATATCTCCGAACTGAGGGCCTGCGACAAAGGCGGCATGATCTTCCAGCCTGAGCCGGGCGTATACGAGGCGGTCCACCAGATCGACTTCACATCCCTCTATCCCTCGATCATTGTGAAGTACAACCTCTCTCCCGAGACCATTCAAGATCCAGAGCAAAAGGGCTTTTTGAGCACCGTTCTCACCCCGCTGCTCAATTTGCGCATCGAGACCAAGAGGCGAAAGAAGATCAACCCGGACTATGCCGGCATAGACTCAATCCTCAAGTGGATGCTGGTAACCTGCTTCGGCTACACCGGCTACCGCAATGCCAAGTTCGGCCAGATCCAGGTCTACGAGCGGATCACCGGCATCTCCCGCGAGCTGCTCATGCAGATCAAGGAGCTGGCCGAGGGCATGAATTTTCAGGTTCTGCACGGCATCGTGGACTGTTTATGGGTTATCGGTGAGCCCATCGCCGGTTTCAAGGAAGCTGTGGAGAAGGAGACCGGCATATTGACGGAGGTGGATTCATACGATTGGATCGTTTTCCTGCCCATGGCAGACGGCTTTGGAGCCTACAACCGCTACTTTGGCAGGCTCTCTACCGGCAAGATGAAGATTCGGGGAGTAATGGCCCGCAAGGGAGACACTCCTGAATATGTGCGCAAAATGCAGCAGGAGCTGTTCGAGATCATGGCCGGGGCGAGGAGCCAAGAGGAGATGAGTAGGATAGAGCCGCAGGCGCGAGAGGTGCGCAGGCGGTACGTGGAGGAGCTTGCAGGAGCAGATGTAGACATCCGGGAGATGGCCATTCATCGCCGGGTCAGCAGGCTGAGTTACTCTCGCAGGTGTGCCGAGGCTTTCGCAGTAGCGGCTCACCAGAAGCAAGGCATTTCTCTGGCTCCGGGGATGGAGATCGGCTATGTGGTGAAGGATGCCAAAAGGTGGGAGGTGGAGCCGGAGAGGACTGCGTCGGAGTTTGATATCGATTATTACCGCAAACTTCTAGAGAAGGCCTGGGAGGAGGTGGCGTATGTATTAATGTAAGACAGACCGAGCCGTTTGATTTATATAGTATTACTATAAAAACATAAAAAAGTAGTTCGGCTATTAATTCATATGTAATAATCAAATTTGAGTATATTGAGTATACTATCATGATGTATTTATCTCGGGAGGGATGAGTATGGGGCGCCCCAGGAAAAACAGAGACAACTTGGTTGGCAGGGCAGGTCGGCAGGCTATAGAGCAAGAAGATCTGCAGCGTGAGTCGCAGAAGTGGATGCGCAGGAAGGAGACGTTGGCCAGATTGCGCAATAATCGATAGAGGCTGCTAATAGGAGAGAATAAAATGAGTGATGAAGCGGTTAAGTCAAGGATTTGCCCTGCGATGGGTGTGTGCCATTTGGAAACGGGCGTGCAGGCAATCATCCCTATGCAGATAGAGCCGGAAAGAATTGTAGAGGCACTGGAAGCCGTTTTAAATGCCGTTAAAAACAATGTGGCAGAGGGCGTTGGCTGTTATCAAATAGCATGCATGATGTCCAACGAAGTTGGCGCGATGTTGGCCGTAAGCACTGAAACCGATGATGGTATACCTGAAGCTCTTGATGCGCTCCAGGCGGCAGCTAAGGCGTTTGCCGAGGGTGCAGGCAATGCAAAAGCTAAATGGGAGACGCAGAATAAGGACGTTACCCAGGTTCATTAAGATTATCCAGTAAACTATTTTTTTGTTCCGATAATGCTGCAAAATTGCGCAAAATACCGTAAAGTATTTAATTGCCATAGTTCCTATCGTCATCTGCCGTAGAGTGGGGCGGCATTCAGCGAATTAGGTGAAAAGACTATCTAGGAGGCGTTATATGAAGTATTCGAAAAAAGCAGTATTTGCGGCCATTTTGATCGCCTTGATCGCACCTGTTCTTGCGCAGTCACCGTCTGAAGCTATAAAACCTAATCGTGATGCTAATGATGCCAATAACGTGTCAATCAACCGGACCATAATAAATCCAATGGAACCGGGATATGTCTGGGGAAATCCGCAGGCCATCGATCTAACCAACTTGAATCCGGAAATATTTGAGAACAGTGCGTTCAATAAGGTTCCTGGCGGCTTGATGTCGGATATGTACACTGCCAGTATCAATAACTTCCGGAGGGCGGACCCTAAAGCAGGCGTAAGCAATGCTACTAGGAGAGCGGCAAAGGTAGGACTGGTTAACTGGCCGTGACTTAGGTGAAAAGCTAATTAATCCCTTTGCATATTACCTCTCGTGAAATCCTCCGGCCCCCTGGTCTTTACCTTGTCTCGGATCGAGAACCTGATGCATCAGGTTAGCTTTGATCCGGTGAAGATGAATGGAAAAATCATTACCAACACATCATTGGTGGAAAAGCAATACCTGAATGAAGCGTTAGCTGTCTTTTACGATATCATTCAGAGCGGCCTTGCCGTCTCGCCTTTGATTATGCTGGAAGAAGAAAATGGGCTGATAAAGATCAAGACCGCTTGCAGCCTGACCATTAGCGGTGTTTTGCTCAAGTCCGGCATACCCGTTCGTCCCAAAGGCGGAGGCCTGATCGAGGTGATTGAACGCGAGCCGATCAGATTCACAGACATGCTCATGTACTGGGCCACAACCATCGATCCCATTGACGTTCTTACCTCTCAGGAGCTGACGGACATCACGGGAATGATGCGCACGGGAAACGGACGCATCCTGGGCAATCTCCAGGAGGCTCCCATGCTGGCCAGGGAGAGGATCGAGGAGGTGCTCGAGCTTCTCACCTCAGCGGAGTTCACCGGAGTCCTGGAGCTGTCCGAGCCGAATATGAATGTGCTGGGCGTATCTGTGGAGAGAGATCATGTGGGAATAGCTCTTGTGGGCGGAACAAACCTGATTGCAGCCGCACAGGAATGCGGAATTTATATCAAGCACGAGTCGATCAGCGGCCTGACTGATGTTGCTCAGATGAGGCATATTGAGGAGCTGATCTGATTGAACTGGCTGAATCCAAGCCTGCCCGGCGTTGAGGGCGCCCGGGCTCTACCGCGCGTTTTTTCGCGCGCGGCATCCCTGCATAGCGGGCTGCAGGAAATAACTTAAAAGGAAAAGTTTAGATAGTAGTAATGCCATCTCGCGGATGCACAAGATTTGGCGAGCATGCCCCTGTCGGGCAGGGCCGTCCGGGCCAGACGGATGGACTTAATGGGACGGAGAACGTCCCATTTTCACGCATCGAGGTGGTGTTCAATTTCCCAGGAGATGCGCAGAAGGTCTGTGCATATCGAAAAATACCATTTACAGACAGTAACTTTCTGAAAGTATTGTAATAAGTTAACAACATGCGCTGAAATTGACTTTTTTTCGATATCTGTGAAGGCCGAAAAATGGCCGATGTCTCCATGACTGAAAAGTCGTAGCCGAATTGAAACCTTAATCTCTGGATTATCATTATAATTTCTTTGTTGTCTCCATGACTGAAAAGTCGTAGCCGAATTGAAACAAATCCCCGAGCAACAGACGGCATGGCTATCCGATCGGCCGTCTCCATGACTGAAAAGTCGTGGCCGAATTGAAACTACAAAGATCCTAAGTGGCATCATCATTATCAGCCACAGTCTCCATGGCTGAAAAGTCGTGGCCGAATTGAACGCCCATGCGCCCAGGCAGGGGGCTCATGTGTGACGGATAGAAAACCACATATTGTTATCCAGTCGCGTTAAACCTGGATATTGGCAGTGCATGCTGATAAGTTTATAGGGCACATGATTATGCTATTAAACTTTCGAAATACGAATATGAATATTTTCGTTTTTTTTTTTGCAGGATAAAGAGAAATCTCTCAATCGCTTTCTTGCATTTCGCGACACAATGCTACTCCTTCCTTGCTAAGCGCATATGTCATCTCTCCTCGGGTTGGATGCATTAAAACGTATCCCAAGCTTATGAGTTTGCGCAATGCTTTTTTAACCTCTCGTCCTGCTTGTGTGTGTCTGCGGGCGAAGGCCTTCTCTGGAACGTGAGCTGACTTGCTCATCTTGCATGCTCTGCAGATGCTGAGCAAAACTGCTCTATCAAATTCCATTAACACGCTCAACAGAATATTCTAAATCTATTTAATGGTTTCCAATACCTGAAAAATGAACTTGAAAATAAGGATAAGATATTCCAATATATTGAAATACCTTCAGAAAGCTATTGGTGGATATGCAGTCAAAAATAAGACGTCCTGCAATTGAGAAGGCCAGGGACGTGCGGTTGGAACGGGGCGGCGATACCGATTATGAGCTATATGAGCTGATTAGCGAGCACCCTGGACTGGGCGCTTATGAGCTCTCTAAGCTGAACGGCTGGACTGCAGGCCGCACGCACTCATCAATATTGCGATTGGACAAAAAAGGGCTCGTATTTGTGGAGCGCATTGTGCAAGGTGGGAGGACAAAGCTTGTGGTTCGTCCCAGGCCATGGCAGAATTTCTTCACACCAGAGGAGCTCGAAGAAATGCGCCAACCCGGATACTTCGATGATGTCGAAAAAATGGCTGAGCGAACAGAGGGCTGAAGGGCCGCTATTACCGTCGAATCATTGAGACTGCTCTGGAAAATATCTTTCCTAAACCAAATCCGCTCTCATCCTTTAAGGACCAATCCTTTCCCATCTTTGCATCAGTCTCGCAAGGTATGACCTTTAGCATCTCATTTCCTGCCTGTTCCATTACTTCTTTGAGGAGCTTAGATGCTTTCTTTGCCTGTTTATCCGGAACTTGAAAACAGGAACAGAAGGCCGCCCAAAGACCCAGTGAACACGGTTCTTTCCTATCTCTATGCAGTGCTTGCCAAAGACATGTTTGTGTCCCTCCTGGCGGTAGGTTTCGATCCGTATCTCGGTTTCTACCACCAGCCCCGCTATGGCCGCCCGGCTCTGGCGCTGGACATGATGGAGGAGTTTCGACCGGTGATTGCTGATGCCACTGCCATCATATTATTCAACAAAGGCGAGCTATCAGATAAGGATTTTATCAAGACGGGAATTGGCGTGTCTCTGACCTCCAAGGGAAAGAAGAAGGTCATATCAGGCTATGAGAAACGTATGGAGACGGAAATCACTCATCCCCTCTTCGGATACAGCGTCAGCTACCGGAGGATATTGGAAGTGCAGGCGCGGCTGTTGTCCAGGACGATTTCCGGTGAGATCAAGGAGTATCCTGCATTTTACAGGAAGTGATTTGATTTGAGCGGAAGGAATTGTTATGTTGTAAGCTACGATATCATGGACCAGAGACGATTGCAGAAGGTCCACAAGACCATGAAGGGCTTCGGTGAGGCTATCCACTATTCGGTTTTTCGCTGCGATCTGACCGGCAAAGGCCGCGTGGAAATGGTGGCGGCGCTCACCGACCTGATCAAGCACGACCAGGACAGGATCATGATACTGGATCTTGGACCTACGGACGGCAGAGTGGATCAGAGGATTGAATTTCTCGGCATTCATGCCAAAGATCCGGACTCGCCCCGAAGGGCCGTTATCATATAAATTTAAGGAGCATCCAGCACGTTGAATCCAAGCCTGCCCGGCGTTGAGGGCGCCCGGGCCTCCCCGCGCGTTTTTTCGCGCGCGGCACCCCAGAAGATTGGATGAAATAAAACAAATGAGATCCATTACAGTCCAATACAGACCAGACAATATCGCTGGGGAAAGTTTAGATAGTAGTAATGCCATCTCGCGGATGCACAAGATTTGGCGAGCATGCCCCTGCCAGGCAGGGCCGTCCGGGCCAGACGGATGGACTTAATGGGACGGAGAACGTCCCGTTTTTCCGCGCATCGAGGTGGTGTTCAATTTCCCAGGAGATGCGCAGAAGGTCTGTGCATATCGAAAAAGACCA
>JAQTYS010000124.1 GCA_028688175.1 Methanothrix sp.
AGTAACCAGAATGTCACAGGTTCGAGCCCTGTTGGCGGCGCATTCTTTTTGGGCCTGTAGCTCAGTCCGGTTAGAGCGCTCGGCTCATAACCGAGTGGTCGCCGGTTCAAATCCGGCCAGGCCCATGTGGCCAAACTTCATTGATCTGCTGTGGACAAAACCTCATAGCGCAGCCATACAACATCGCCTTTTAGCTGCTCCACCTTCATGAGCTTAAGTGAGATCACCTTCTTCTGGCTTTCCGGCTGATCCGCAGCCGCCGCCAGGTCAGGAGCGACGAAGATGCCGCTCTGCTTTTCGCCGCCGACGAGGCTGGGATATATAAGCAGGCTCACCTCGGCCACAAGGCCCTTTCGAAGAAGAAGGCCGTTCAGGGTGCCGCCCGCGTCCACGCGCACCACCAACACGCCGTAGCGGGAGTTCATCTCCTGCAAAGCAGCCCGCAGGTCAACGTGATCCTCTCCAGCGATGATGCAGTCAATGTGCCTCTCTTTGAGGTAATGCAGATACTCCTGGGGCGTGGACTGGGAGCACAGAGCCACAAAGCCGCGCCAGTAGGGCAGGCTTCGGAGGTAATGCCAGGTGCGTATCCGTCCGCGGCTGTCGGGCACGACCAGCAGGGGACGCCGATCGTTGGGATCAATCTTGGGCGGGAGAAGGGCGCTCTCATCCTCCGGCGGAGCCTCGCTTGCGGCCTTAAGAAATGTGTCTGATCCGGCCAGTGTGGCATCCTCTTTCCAGGTAGCGACCAGCTCGTAGTATTGGTATAGATCGACGGGAAAGCCATCAATCTTTCCATCCAGGCTGACGGCATTATGCAGAATTACTCTGGGCATCATGAATCTCTATCTTTCGCTCATTGATTTGATCTTTTCTTCCATCTTTTTCAGCCAGGCAGGGAGCCGTTTTCGCCAATTGAAGTCTCGATATTTGGCCAGCGCCTCCCGTCCCAGGATGAGAACTGCCAGCCAAAATGACCCCTCTCCCAAAATGACCAGCGCAGCAGAAAGAGCAACCGTTCTTTCTGCGGAGAGAGAAGAGAAGGGCACGAGCAAGAGACATCCGTAGAAGATGAAGGAGGCCGCGACCAGAGCAATGCCGAGCCATCTCTTCCGGCTTTGAATATCTTTTTTAATTGGGGGAAAGGTCTTTTCCATTGTCAAGGGAAAATAGCTGCATTCTAAAGAAGATGGTGATTACAGGCTAGTGCCAGTCTCTCTGCCCCTTCACCAGGGCGGGCCCGCGGGCGCGCGAGGAATCAATGCTCACCTGCTCCTCTTGGGCGAGAGGATACAGTCAAATAGACCCGCGAGCAGATACTATGGCTGTCATGAAGCTGAAAGTCAAGATCGTCGGGTCGAAAGTGCATGGCGCAGGATATCAAGTATTCCTGCTCAAGCATGCCATTAACCTCGCCCTGCCCGGGCTTTCTACCTACAACTGGGAAGAGAACGGCCAGCAAGAGGTCATTGCTCTGGTGGAAGGAGATGAAGCCAGAGTCAGCGCATTCTTGCAGACAGTTGAGAAGAGTAAACCGGAGCACGCCGACGTTATCAAAGTGACTTTCGAGGATTATTACGGAGACGTAGGGCGAACCAGTGAAGTTGCCATGTTTTGCTCTTTCGTCCAGCTGGATAAGGCTGTCCCGCTTCTTCTGGATATGAGGGATGATCTCAAAGCGGTGCGCAAGAATACGGATATGATCCCTCAAATGAGTGAAGACCTCAAGGCAGTGCGAAAAACCACAGACGCAACGCTAAGCGAAATAAAAGGCATGAGAGAAGACATCCAGCCGGGATATGCGATGCAATTTCGGCAGATGCAGGCGGACGTCCGAGTAATTAAGGATCGACTTGGAATAGTCTGAAGTTATGATAATGGCATCTTTGCGCAGGTTCATGATTTCTCGCCAAGCCGCATAGTATCGATGAGATAAGAACATTTTTGGCAGAAACAAATTCACAGCGCCTCCGGCTTCTTCTCAGGGGCCTTATGCAGGGGTCACCTCCTTTCCCCAACATGGTCAGGTGCTCCCGGCCCGGAGCTTGAGGCCTCGTCCCATTCCAGGGCCAATCTCACGCACTTGCAGCCTTTGCGTCTCCAGGCGGGCCGAGGATGCGCGCAAAATTTGCGAATTGTTCATAGTGCAATCTCCCAAAAACGACCTAAATCCTCATTGGCCTAACTACCCGTTCACATAGTCTCGGTAAAATTAGGTTTACAATCGGAGGATTGCGATTGATCTGCACCCCTGATTGCAAATAGCAAAACCACAATCCACCGCGCACTATTAGGGGGTTTGAAGTGGAAAGGTATCCTTATAATAATATCTAGCGATATAATGGGCACCGAAAAAAGAGGGAATGGATTACAGGTTACACGCACTACTTGGAGCTGGGACTAGTCGTACGACACAGTACCTTGCGCTCCATGAGTTGGTTTGAGAATATTTTCCAGCTCATTGGCTTTATCAAACGCTGATTGTGCCTCGTCCGAACCAAGAGCCTTAAGAATCTCGCCCTTATATTTCCAAAAGTTCGGATATTCAGGTTTCAGGGTGATGGCCTCGTTCACACATTTGAGGGCCTCATCATAATTGCCTTTTTCATAAAGCGTATAGCCCTTTCCAAACCAGGCTTCTGCGTATTGCGGGTTGATTCCAATGGCCTCATCGTAGCACTGGATTGCATCATCATTTTTGCCCAAAGCCCGGAGTGCGGTACCATTGTTATTCCACGTTTCTGCTTTCTGGGGATTAATTTTGAGCGCTTCATCGTAGCACTGAATTGCTTTAGCAGCGTCATTTTGCATAAAGAAACCAAATTTCCCAACCAAATAGGCATCGCCTTTTCCAGACCATGCATCTTCGTATTGTTGACAAATTTTGATGGCTTCATCGTAGCATTTAATCGCTTCTTCGTACTGACTTTGATTATAGAAATTTTCGCCCTTTTCAAACCAAGATTTTGCATCAGATGTTATGCAGGATTCCATCAAGGAAGGTGATGTTCCGGTAGGCGTTACTTCTATCTCGATTGGCCCGTAAACGTCTGGCTGGTTATTGGTATTGGAATTTTTTTCATCATTCCAATTGCCAGCATTATCGACAGCATGCAAGCCGTACCAGTACTTGCCTGGAGCGGGAGTTGAATCTGCAAACGAGCCGGAGATGGGGCCATTTTCGCCAGCAAGGACATTTGGAGGCCTAATCTCATGCCAATCGCTCTGTTCATCCTTGCGCCATAGTTCCACTTGTTTCAAGCCAGAGCCATCGTTATCAGATACAGTATAGTAAATTGTAAAAGATTCATCTGTAGTCAAGCTAAGAGGTATGACCTGGAATGCTTGTACTGTGGGTGGATTGCTATCCGTAGAGCTTCCCGCTGATGCAGTTGGTCTTTCTTCTTCGACGACAGTCGGATTTCCTTCTGGGTTAAATTCAACAACACCCCCGTCAGTGTTTGATAGGTGAGTTATGGCATATTCAAAGAATAATTGTGTATGTGCCTCTCTTCCATCATCCTCAAATTGGGTTAAGGGCACTTCTTGGGTCGTAATTGTGATATCTGGATTTATATCACCAGACCCATCTGTTGTATACGCTTCGAAATTCCTGACTTGGAAGATATCACTAACATAAGGCATAAGTTCATCTTGGGGCGAAGTAATCACTATAATATTTCTTACAACAGGTGGATCGCTTTCTAATATTGCTCTGACTTGAGTCCTATAACTTACCCCAATTTGATCTTTTGCGGTCATAATATCCAATGTGTTCCAAAGTAATTTCAAACAGGCTGTACCACCACAATCTTTCTCATAGGTTTTCCTTATCTTAGCAAAGATTTCATCAGATACTCCTGCGGACATAGGTGACACCAATATCAGTGTATCACACTTAACTCTATATTCGTCGTAGTTTGACAGAACTGTCACGGCTGTTGCAGTACCACCTGAATAAGCTAAAATGGTATCATATTCTTTTGGATTATTTTCTGTGCCGTGTAGAGCTGCATTAGTCAGGCCGTTCTGATCTGTTGCTTCTCCCGTAGCAGCATTTTGAACTTCGCCTACTTGATCAAATAATTCGCCTTGATTAAACATCGGAAAATAATTCGCATTTAGCTTATGTGCAATAGCATAATAATCTAGATTGGTGGCCCTGGAACAATCGACACATGGTGCATTCTGCCGGATTCCTCCAAGTAGAAGGTTACTATACTCTTCTCCGCATACAACTCCTGTAAGAAGCATTATTAAAGGCAATAAATATGCGATAGACTGCATTTTCAAGATCAAAATCCCTCCATGTTATGTCTCAAGATGCTGTGTTGAATAACTATTTAGGAATGCGGCTATAGATGTTGATTTTAAGTACCGCGAAGTTGGCACCCAAAAAGATCTACTGCTTGCGGATCTGGCAAAGTCGTTCGACACAGCATCTCAAGATTATAGGATCTAACGAAAAACATTTTGGTGTGCTAGAATCTCACCCCCGCACATAGCATAATTAAAGATCGATGTACTTTGGCAATGGCTAAGTGAATGTTACTTGGTATGTTCTCTTCTTTCTAATAGGCAAAGTTTTAAATATTTAAGGTACGAGTGATATTAGAATAGGTGAAAATATGACAACGAGAGTTTTCATAAACAAGAAGGAATTCTATACGCCAGAATATGGAGGCGAACACAGCAAAGATCTATATAAACTAGATAGTGCAGGGAGCGCTCATAGCGAAAACGGATCTGTTTACGATCCTGAGACAGGACGTAAACACAAGAAATATATCTGATATGATGGCCCTTGCAATCTCGATACCTTCATTATCTGCAAATCGAAGCTCGTTGCGTGCTCTTCTCGCGTCGGTCTCTTCGCAGACACTAGTAGAAATTAATGTAAGTCGTGAAGCGAGGGGTTCGGAATGGAAATCACCGGTAAATTTTTCTCAGAATCGACCGTAGATCTTATGCGCCTGCTCAATAGTCGTTATCTCCAGGATCTTAACCATCTTCTCTTCTTTATTTATCCTGTAAAAAGCGGTGTAGGATCTTGAGATATGCAGGCGATAAATGTCTTTATGGCCTTTTCGGTGAATTAGTTCTTTGTCCCCCTGGCCAGGGAATGGATCGTCTGCAAGCGTTTTGCATTTTTCGATCACTATCCTCTTGCTTTTTAAGGGCAATAAGCTGATGAACTCCAAAGCTCTCTTCTCGATGACCAGATGGTAGGCTACCACGGGAACTCCACAAATTCACCTTCTTCCTCAATTCGTTCCATGTCTCGGAAAAACCGGGCCTTTTTCCTGTCTTCGATCATCTCTTCCAGGAGCTGGGAATAGGTCTGTCCCGCCGTCTTGAGGTCAGATAGCTCAACCCACACGGCCTCGGTCACAGGAATGCGTTTAACAGCAAGCATGGGTAATATTGTAACGATTGTAAGTAGATAGATTTTTCCCTTAATTTTTTCGGGAGAAAGGATTAGCTCATGGCGCCGGCAGCTTTCTGCCAGGCCATGATCTTCTTGGGGCTGATGCCTGTCATCTTCGCCAGACTGCCGGACTTGGCCTGGGCCAGATCCGCAGCAGTTTTAATTCCTGCCAGTGCCAGCTTCTCCAGGGTCTTGGGTCCTATCCCCGGCACAGCAACGAGGCCGTCGCCTTTTGCCTGAGCATCTGACGTTGCCTTTTTCTTGGTTGTGGCCGCTTTCGTGGCTTTTGGCTTTGCATTCTCTTTTGCCTTCGCAGGGTCCGTCTTTTCCTGGGCTTTCTTGGCCTGCCACTCCAGGAAGTTGCAGTGCGGACATCCCAGATCCCAGGGCCTCTTTCCCTTGTTGATGATGCGGATGTGCAGCATGCCGTGCGTCTCGCAGAGCTTGTCGGTTACGATCACTGTTCCAAACCTGGGAAGAGGCAGAGTAAACCGGCATTCCGGATAGCCGGAGCAGCCGATGAAACGAGTGCCACGGTGGCCGCGCCGAATTATGAGATCTGATTTGCACTTCTGACAGGTACCCACAATCTTGTCGGTGCGCAGGCCGTCTTTGAGTGACTGGCCGATTCCGTCCTGGTTAGTGGTCAGTTCATCGAAGACTGAGGTAAGCATGACCCGTGACTTCTCGAGGACCTCATCCTCTTTGATATTGCGCTCGGAAATGAGGGTCATATCGTTCTCTAAAGTCTGGGTCATCTCCGGCTTGGTGATGGTGGGGGCATATTTTTGCAGCGTATCCACCACGGCATAAGCGGTATTGGTGGGACGCATGGGGTTGCCCTGCACATAAGCGCGGGCATAGAGTTTGCTGATAATATCGTGTCTGGTGGACTTGGTCCCCAGTCCCAGTTCATCCATGAGCTTGATGAGCTTGCCCTGACCGAAACGAGCCGGAGGCTGCGTCTCTTTAGCATCGACGCAGTGGCCCAGCACCCGCAGGCGCTCGCCTTCCTTCAGATCCGGCAGGATATGCTCTTCTGCCTTGCTGTAAGGATAATAGTATCTCCATCCCGGCTGCACCAGGCGTGCTCCATTGGCCCGGAAGGGCTCGGGTCCAATATCCACCTTGAGGCTGGTGGCATCCCAGACGCACGGCTCGGCCAGAGTGGCAAAGAAGCGACGCACTACCAGCTCATAAATGCGCCATTGATCCTCCTTGAGCTCGCTCTTGGCCACAGTGGCAGTGGGATAGATTGGCGGATGGTCGGTTGTGGACCTTTTGCCGCGCGTGGGCACCATCTTTCCCTTGAGCAGGCGCTGTGCTTCGCCGGAAAAAGCGCTGTTTAAGAAAAGCCGGGTTAGAGCCACCAGATCAATGGATGGCGGATAAACAGTATTGTCAGTTCTGGGATAGGAGATGAAACCATTGATGTAGAGCCATTCTCCGATGCGCATGGCATTGGCGGCAGAAAAACCTATGCCGCTGGCGGCAGAGATGAAGCTGGTGGTATCAAAGGGAGCCGGCGGCTTATCAATACGCGGTTTTGTCTCGATAGACTTGATAATGGCAATAGGCCCAAGCCGGGCGATTATCTCGTCAACCTCAGCCTTCTCCCAGATGCGTCCTTTGGCATGTTGCACCCGAAGCTCTTTCTCCAGATCCGCATAGATCTCCCAGTAGGCCTTGGGAACAAATGACAAAATCTCTCTCTCTCTGTCCACAATGAGGGCCAGGGTGGGCGATTGGACCCGGCCTACGGAGAGAAACTCTTTGCCAAGCCGCCCGGAGGTGAGGGAGATATATCTGGTAAGAGCCGCACCCCAAACCAAATCTATGATCTGCCTGGCCTCGCCTGAGGCAGCCAGGTCAAAGTCAACCTTTCCCGAGTCTTTGAAGGCTTTTAATATCTCTTCTTTGACGATGGCGCTGTATCTGACGCGGTCGGCATGCAGGCCCGGATTTACCTCTTTGGCGATCTTTAATGCCTCAACTCCGATCAACTCTCCTTCGCGATCGTAATCCGTGGCAATGGTGATGCGATCTGCCTTTCTCCCTAGGTTTTGCAGAGCAGCGATGATCTTTTCCTGGATGGGACGAACAACTATCTCCGCTCTGATGAGATCTTTGCAATCCACCTTCTGCCAATTGTTGTATCCTTGCGGATAGTCAACGCCCACAATGTGGCCGGAAAGGCCCATGACCACTTTGTCATCAAAGCAATAGGTATCCACGCCTGCTACTCGCTTGGAGTTAGGCTTGCTGCCTGCCAGGATCTGAGCAATCCTCTTGGCGGCATCGTGCTTCTCTGCTATTATGAGATGCATTCCATAGAGCCAAA
>JAQTYS010000125.1 GCA_028688175.1 Methanothrix sp.
ATCCTGGATGCATGCCGAAAAAAAATGCTGGAAATCCTGCCCGGATAATCTGAATCGATCCGGATCAGGCCTTTCGTGCTCGAAGAGCTGCTTTCTTCAGAGCTTCAATGCCGGGCAGTGGCTCACCCGAGAGATAGGTGATGGACGCGCCGCCACCCATGCTCACATGAGTGAACTTGGACTCCAGGCCCAGCTGCTCAATGGCCGCCACGCTATGCCCTCCGCCGGCAATAGAATAGCCTGACTCAGTGGCTGCTTTCAATAGCTCGGATGTGCCCAATCGGAACTTCTCCTGTTCGAAGACACCTGTCGGCCCGTTGAGAACGGTAACTTTAGCCTCCTTCATATACTTGGAGTAGATGACAATGGTCTCCAGGCCAATGTCGGCGATAGGTAACGCTGTAGGAAGCTTGCTGGTGGCAAAGTCCACACGCTCGCCGTTCTGGTTCAAAGCTACATCCACAGGCAGAACAATCTTGCCGGGATAGTCATGTAAGAGCTTTGCAGCAATGGGAATTTGGTCCAGATACTCCTGATCCTCTACGAACTTGCGATTGGCCTCGCCCACATCAATGCCTGCCGCCATCATGAAGACGGTAGCCACGACACCCGAGGTAAGAACCTTATCGGCACCGCCCCGACCAAGAACATTTTGGGTGACCTTGATGGAATCGTCTGCCTTCGTCCCTCCCAAAGAGAAGACCGTCGGGTGCTCATTGCCCTTCAAGCCCTTATCCAATGCCGTGATCTCCTTATCCATGAGAAGCCCGGCAAAGCTGGGCAGCACCTCTGTGAAGCCCACCACGGAGCAGTGAGAGCGATGAGAGACTGCAAAAGCGTCATTTATAAAAATATCAAATAACGGCGAGAGCTTTTTCACCATGTGGCTCTTGGCATGGTCAGCAGGGCTTCGGTTCATGTTCTCTTCGGCATAAAAGCGGGTATTCTCCAAGAGAAGAACCTCTCCCGGCATCAGTGATTTTATGGCGCTTTGGGCATGAGATCCGAATATATCATCTATGTAGGTGACATCGCGACGTAGAAGCCGCGTTGCCAGGCGAGCATGAGCCTCAAGCGTGGTATAATCTTTCTTGCCCGCCCGGCTCTGATGCGCCATGAGAACCACCCGGCAGTCCTCTAGAGCACGTAGTGTGTCTAGGTGGCTTCTTATGCGCTTATCATCCAGAATATTTCCGTTCGGGTCCATAGGAGAGTTGAAGTCCACTCTTACCAGGACCCTTTTATTATCAAGCGTGACATCATCCATTATGAGATAATCCTTCAACTTGGTTCCCCCGGTGTGGTCAAGGGGTTGACACAAGGAATATATAGTCGTTGCTGATTTGAGCTGAAGTGAAGGGGCGAATCTGCAATCGTAGTCGCCAAAAGAGACAATAACTCTTAGCTGAATTGATTTTTGCCAGGGCCAACATAGCATAGCATTGCGCACAACCAGGACACGTTAACAGAAAGCCGATCCCCTTTTTGATGTGGATCTCGACAAACGTCGAGAAAAGTCCTTATATTGGTTCGCCAAAAGCACCATGTGAGATAAAAAAACATTTGATCACAGAGTGATAAGATGCACAAGGCAATCTCCATTATGATCATAACGGCGGCACTTCTCTATGTCGGCGCTGCCTACGGGACGGATTATGGAAAAGAGCGTCCCATAGCCATCTTAGCAGGCTCGGAGCAGATGCAGCCGGCCATAGATGGACACATTGTAGCTTGGTCGGATAACCGGAGTGGAAACTTCGACATATTCATGTATGACCTGGAGACCGGATTGGAGAAATGGGTATGCATCAATCCCTTTTTCCAAATTAATCCTGCGGTGTCCGGTGAGCGCATCGTCTGGCAGGACATGCGCGCTGGCAACGGGGACATTTACATGTATGATGCAGTCAACCGCACAGAATCAGTAATAACTGCAGATGAAGGCAACCAGACACAACCAGACATTAGCAATGAGAGAGTGGTCTGGGCAGATGATCAAGACGGCACCTATAAAATCAGTCTCTATGACCTGACGACCAAGAAGAATAGTGTCGTTTCAGCCGGAAAAGGAGAGCAGATTGAGCCCAAGATCAATGGCGATAAAATAGTCTGGATGGATAAACGCTCTGGCGATTTTGATGTATATCTGTACGATATTGCCGGCGGCAAAGAGTCAGCTATCTCCACAGGACCAAATGATCAGTCGTTTCCTTCCATAAACGGTAACATTGTGGCATGGGCCGATAATCGTACTGGAGAGTCGGATATAGCCTTCATGGAAATTACTACTCAGAAAACCACTACAATTACCAAGCCAGGCATACAGACTGATCCCAGGATTTATGGCAACTTCATCGCCTACCTCAATAACAGAACCGATATAAATCTTTATGACATCAAGAGCGGCGAGGACTTCCCCCTGGCACCGGGAATCGTAAAAATGGAACCGGCCATCAGCGATCGTGGCGTAGTCTGGACGGAATATAGAAGGGGTGCGAATGATCCAGATATCCGGATGTATGATTTCAAGATCTTGGCCGATATGTCAATAGGTGGCGGGTCATTTAATCAGACAAATCCCTCCATCTCAGGGGATAACATCGTCTGGACGGACAATCGCAAAGAAAACTACAACGTCTATCTCTTCAACACCTCTACAAGCAAGGAAAAGGCCATTACTGATGACAAAATAGATCATAGCAGTCCTGATGTCAGCGGCAACTATGTTATATACACTGACAAAAGAAATGGCCATCTCGATGTTTTTCTCTTTGACCTCGTGGCAGGCAAGGAGAAACAGATATCAAAAAGCTCTTCCGATCACAGATATTCCATGATCGATGGCCACTATGTCGTTTGGCTGAACAACGACACAGGTGACGATCAAATATATCTCTACGACATCACAAAGGGTGCACAGAGACAACTAACCAATAATAAAGGTGGCAAGCTCTCACCGGTCATAAATGGTGAGAATGTGGTCTGGGCAGATAAGCGAACCGGTAAATGGGATATATATCTATACAACCTGACCACAAATAGCGAGATGCCAATTTGCACTGACCCCAAGAACCAGGTCCCTGCCTGGATATACGGGGATACCATTGTCTGGGCAGATGGCAGAAATGCTCCGGACAGCAGTGTTCGCAACTGGGACGTCTACGCTTACAACATGACTACCAAAACAGAACGAGCCATTGTCACCGATTCTGCCAACCAAGGCTCTCCCTGCGTCTTTGGCAGATATATTGCATGGCTTGATGAACGTGGGGGAGACCCTGATATCTACCTTTATGATCTAGTAAAAGGTGTAGAAATTCCAGTTGCGACATTGCCTATGATCCAGTCGCCGAACGATGGAAAAGGTGATCCCGAGCGGGTCAAACCATATGGCTCTTCAAAGATCTTGAGTGAGGATAAGGTTGTCTGGATGGACAACAGCAATGGATTTACCCAGATCAAGTGGAGATATATCAACTCTGATCCATTACTCTTGCTCACAACCGACTACCCCAACACCAACGGCAGCCTGCTGGTATGGAGCGACAATCGGGGAGGCAATTGGAATATCTTTGGCTTTGATTTCTTCACACGGGCAGAAAAGCCCATCTCTAAGGGAGATTGGGATCAGCTTTATCCCAAGATCTCAGGCGATAAAGTGGTTTGGGCTGACTATAGAAATGGAGATGCAGACATCTATTTGAAGAATATGACTACTGGCATCGAATCAGTTGTTGCATCTGGCAAGAAAGATCAGACCTGGCCGTCCATCTCCGGAGATGAAGTCGTCTGGATGGACAATTCCAGTGGCAACTGGGACATTTACATGCAAGATCTGACCAACGGCGAGAGCATTGCTGTCTACAAGGGACCTGGCCAGCAGATGTATCCCATCATCAGCGGCAATCTGGTGGTATGGCAGGACAACCGAAATGGCGACTTTGATATCTATGTAAAAGACCTGATAACCGGAAATGAGACAAAACTCACCGGAGAAGGAGACCAGCTCTATCCCGACGTATCCGGAAACACCATCGCCTGGGAAGACGCCAAGAGCAAAGATATTGCTTATTACTTCTGGGATAAGAAGTGGGGCAAGACCTACCCCAGACCGGGAGAGCAGACAAATCCCGTAGTATCGGGAAGATACATCTCCTATGTAGACGGGACCGATCCAAGCACCTCCATTCGCAAGCTGGACCTCTCCAACTGGAAGGACGAGCTGGTCCAGGCAGGACCTGGCCAGGTCAAGCCCAGCATGGACGAAAAGCTGGTCTGGCTCAACACTCATAACGGCAGGCCAAGGACAGTGCCCGTGACAGCGGGCCAGATGAGCATTATCTGCAAAGCACCTGGCGATCAGAGCTGCCCGGTCGTGGGCGGCAATGACCAGGTGGGATACTATGTGGCCTGGATGGATAATCGCACCGGAAAACCGGACATCTATGTCTACAGCCTGGCCCAGGAACTGGAGTTGCCCATAGCCGCAGGCCCATATGAGGATATGTATCCGGACATCGATGGAAGCATCATCGCCTGGATATCCCGCAATCCCCTGAACCAGTATAAGATCGAGGATTACTGGTCCATTCGAACCTTTGATATATCCATTATCAACTCTACTGAGTTGGTTTATGGCTTGGAGAATGTCACACCCATCTCCCTTAGTGCAGACTATCTGGCCTATTTGCGAAAGAATTACTTCGGCTTTATGGTCTACATGAGGCCGCTTTACGAGAAAGAGGCCCTTCCCGACTATCCGCCCAGCGGCATCAATCCGCGGGTGGGTGGAGACATTGTAGTCTATCAGGATAACAAGAAAGGCAGTTGGGATATCTGGATGTGGAAACAAGGGAGCAGTCCCGTGTCAGTGGCAAGCGATGCCAGCGATCAGATCAATGCGGCTACAGACGGACACACTGTAGTCTGGCAGGATAACCGAAACGGCAATTGGGATATCTTTGCCTACGACCTGAACACCAGCAAGGAGATTCAGATTACCAATAGTCTGGAAGATCAGACCAATCCGGATGTCGAAAACGGCGTAATTGTCTGGCAGGACAATCGCAACGGAAATTGGGATATCTATGTCTATGACCGCAATGTGCAAAAGGAGAAGGCGATCTGCACCGATGCAGGAAACCAGACCCAGCCGCGCATTAAGACGGGAAGAATCGTCTGGACCGATGATCGCAGCGGGGATAAGGATATCTATCTTTACGAAAACTATATGCCATAAGGAGTGAAGGGGCAGGTCTCCTGCCTGCCCAAAAGTTTATTTATTCTCACTGCGTTAGCCGGGCACTTAAGAACACTTGGGGCAATTCATGGAGCTTGAAAATCTGAGATTTGGTACGGAACTGCTCAAGCGCGGTTTCGCAAAGATGCAGAAGGGAGGCGTCATCATGGACGTCACAACCCCGGAGCAGGCCGTTATCGCACAAGAGGCAGGCGCTGTGGCCGTAATGGCCCTGCATGCTGTGCCTGCCGACATCAGAAAGATGGGCGGCGTGGCCAGGATGGCCGACCCTGCAATCATCGAGGCCATCATCGAAGCAGTGACCATTCCGGTCATGGCCAAGGCCAGGATAGGCCACTTTGTGGAGGCCCAGGTCTTGGAGGCACTGGGTGTGGATATGGTGGATGAGTCCGAGGTACTCACTCCCGCGGATGAATTTCATATTGAGAAGACCAAATTCACCATTCCTTTTGTCTGCGGCGCTCGAAACCTGGGCGAAGCCTGCCGGCGCATCAAAGAAGGCGCGGCTATGATCAGGACCAAAGGCGAAGCGGGAACGGGCGATGTAAGCCAGGCCGTCTTGCACATGAGGATGATTCTGGGCCAGATCAGGAGTCTGAAGGGCATGGACGATCTGCAGCTTTTGAAGGTGGCACGGGAGATTGAGGCTGACCTGGATCTGGTCAAAGAGTGCGCCAGCATGCAGCGCCTGC
The DNA here is from genome assembly GCA_028688175.1 of Methanothrix sp. Taxonomy (GTDB): domain Archaea; phylum Halobacteriota; class Methanosarcinia; order Methanotrichales; family Methanotrichaceae; genus Methanothrix. The sequence continues at coordinate 5,953 of JAQTYS010000125.1, forward strand.
CGGTAGTCAACTTTGCCGCGGGCGGTGTGGCTACACCTGCTGATGCTGCGTTGATGATGCAGCTTGGGGCGGATGGCGTCTTTGTGGGCTCAGGCATATTCAAATCAGAAAATCCGCAGGCCATGGCAAACGCCATTGTTGAGGCGGTTCATCATTACGACGATGCCGCTCTCCTGGCAAAGGTATCCAAGGGTTTGGGGGCGGCTATGAAAGGGTTGGATGCATCAACCATTCCCGAGACAGAGGCTTTACAGAATAGGGGCTGGTAAGTGGCGAAGATTGGCGTCCTGGCTTTGCAAGGAGACGTCTCGGAACATGTCCTGGCCCTGGAAAGAGCGGGCGAGGGAAAGATCCAGGCGGTATTGGTCAGGAAGAGCGGCCAGATAGAGGAGTGCGCGGCTCTGGTGCTGCCGGGCGGAGAGAGCACAACCATCTGCCGCCAGCTGGAGAGCAGCGGCCTTACCGAGGAGCTGAAGGCCGCAGCCCTCTCCGGCAAGCCCATCCTGGCCACCTGTGCCGGACTGGTGCTCATCTCCCAAGAGATAATGGGCAGCAGCGAGGCGCTTGTCAAACCTCTGGGCCTCATGGATATCAAGATCAGCCGAAATGCCTTCGGACCACAGAAGGAGTCCTTTGAGGCGGACCTGCAGGTAAAAGGACTGGACAGGCCTTACCGGGCCGTTTTCATCCGCGCTCCGGCGATAGGAGAGGTGGGCAGAGGCGTTGAGGTACTGGCGCGCGTAGGGGACGCGGTGGTGGCGGCCCGCCAGGGGAATCTGCTGGCTTTAGCCTTTCATCCTGAATTGACAATGGACTCACGGATTCATCAAATATTTCTGAAGATGCTGGAGGCATGAGATGTTTTCGGAAAAAGACCTGGTAGAAAGAAGCGTCGAGGAAATGGCAGCAGAGGTCAAGGAACTTCTGGCTGAGGCCGAGCGCCTGAGAGAAGAGCACGAAAAAGCAACTGAAAAGGAGATGCTTTTGCGGACCAGGTCGGTGGAGACGAGGCCTGCGGATGCTGCAGCTGCGGAGAGGCTCTGGCTGGAAGCTGAAGAGCTGCGGGAATCTGCCAGAGAGTGTTTGCGCCTCTCCATGGAGAAGAGGCTGCGGGCGGCGGATGTGCAGCACAGAATTGACGTCCATAACGTGATTGAGTCTATGGATAACTCTGATAAGGTCTGGAGAAAGGCGGCTGGAAGGAGTTATGATTAAAAATCACCGATTAATTCAACATCAGTTCTCTGAGTGATCCTCATTAGCTCATATTCAGATACGGCGCAACGCCCTTGCACACAAGGTTATGAGCAATTTCTTGCATCAAAAAAAGAAATGCTAGATGATTATGATAAATCAAAAAATCTAGATAAAGCAGATGAAATAGAAACCGAGCATGGGAAGGTTGCTGAAGCGAAATTTAGGGAATGGTTATCTATTTTCTTACCGAAGAAATATGCGGTTACCCCTGGATACATTGTCTCTCAAGGTATGTCTGATGAAAATAAATTACCTCATTTCGATGTAATAATTTACGATCACCTTGAGTCGCCGGTATTATGGATTAAGGGAAATCCTGATTTATCTCAGAGAGGCACGTCGCGAGCAATACCTGCTGAACATGTACGTGCTGTTATAGAACCTTAACTCCGCGAATTTAGGGCATAATTCAATCTAATTTTTGATATATCACTATCATAAACTACTTTCGAAGGGAAATTTTTATATACATGTATTCCCTAATATACCATACATGGAAGATTGGG
>JAQTYS010000126.1 GCA_028688175.1 Methanothrix sp.
GAAATATTTCCAGCGCTCTGGCGAAGAAAGCACGCGCCTCAGCCGGCTCGCCCTGGGCTCTCGCCGTATTGCCAAGAGAATTCAATATAATTGCCACATCGAGATGATCCGGCCCGGATAGCGACTCTATGATCTTTTGCGCTCGTTGATAATGAGCTCGAGCCTCGCCATAGCCTCCCAGATCACTGAGCAGATCACCTAAAATAAATGCCCTCAATGCCACTTCCGGATGGATGGGGCCAAAAGAGGCTTCTGCAATCTCCAATGCCCTCTGGAAATGAAGATAGGCGTCTTTAATATTTCCCTGGGCTTTGAGCGCTCGCCCCAAATTGTTTAAGGTTATGCCTACGTGGGGATGCCATTGGCCATGTTCCGCTTCTTCCGTCTTTAGATCCTCCTCATAGTAAGTCCGGGCCAGGGTCAAATTTTCGCTTATCTCGTAAAACGGTCCCAGGCTTATTGCATTCCAGGGAGTCGGAGAATTGATTCTGCCGGACGTTTGCTTTATCGTCTCTATTTTCGAAGAGTTCGATTCCTCCTTAACAAAGTAGATCCCTCATTTTCGTGTCACCATTTTCATATTACGAGAGGAAACTCTTTATAGATTTATATAGAAGCAAAATTTGCCTTGCCTAGTCAAAATTAGAAGGCCGGGGTCGGGAGTCGAACCCAATTCTCGCAGTCTGCAGCCGCGTAATTTCCCGAAATTTCGCGGTGGAATCATCGTCCGCCACTGGTTTTGTCAGATGGCAGGACGATATTGCCACCATTGCTGTTCAGCCCTTGATGAGCCCTTCGTCGCAGAACACCTTCCTTGCCTCCTCAAAGGAGAGATCGGATGGTGGAATGATGATATCCGAGGGAAGGATCTCCACAGGGTCAACCGGCTGTGCCAGTTCTTTGATAGTGGATATCAATTTAGCCAGATCCTGGGCATACTCCGCTTTATTGCCCCTGGAGACATGATCTACAATCCTGTTGTCGATCTTGTTTATCCTGTCCACAAGATTGTCGTCCAGAAGAAATTGCCCGTCACCTAAAATCCTGATGATCATTTCTTCATCTCCTCCTTCATTTTAGCCATCATATCATTGACACTGCTTTGCGCCTTTACTTTGGCCAATTCTCGGTCGAGATCATCCCCCCCGGAATAATCAGTTAGAGTTCCAGACTCGAGAAGCTCGTCTAATGCAGCCGAGCGAGCGCGCATGTTCTCTGTCTTCGCCTCTGCCCTCTGTACAGCCATGCCCACATCGGCCATCTCTTCGCTGATGCCTGTCACAGATTCGGTGATCTTTACCTGTGCATCTGCTGCGGAATACTGAGCTTTAATGGTCTCCTTCTTGCTGCGGAAGGACTCTACCTTGGTAGCCAGGCGGCTCTCGGCGTCCATGAGCTTTTGCTGCTGCTCTTGCAGGTCGGCGATCTGCTGGTCCAAGGTTGCCGACTGTGCCTGGAGGGAAGCCTTATTCTCCAGAGCCCGGCGAGCCAGATCCTCGCGGCCTGCCTGCAATGCTTCCCTGGCCTGACCGTCCAGCTTGTCAAGGCTCATCTGCAGCTTGGCCTTTTGTAGATCAAGTCTCTTCTTGGAGGTTGCGACCTCCGCTACGCCCCTTTTGACATTTTGCAGGAGCTGGAGCTGCTTTTCGTAGGACACGTCCAAGGTCTCCCTGGGGTCCTCGATCTTATCCATGATCTTATTCATCTTTGCCTGCACAACAGTGCTCATACGATCTAAGAAACCCATATCATACTCTCCTGTAAGTTCGATAATATGCAATTTGCATCATGAAAGAATGTCTCCAAACTATTTATAATCTGCTCGGAGATATTGCGTAACATGGTTCATTATCACTCAAAAATATATTACTCATTATCTTCGCTTCCTCGCTCTGCCCTATGAAGTGCTGCCTTGCCTGCTATTTCATATGCTTGTTTTAACAGGGCCGCCAAATTATCCCGGCCAATTGAGAATGGAGCATCTCCAAGTATTTTTAGGATGGCGCTCTCCACCATCGGACTCCGGGGATTGATCTCCAGCAAATCAAGCTCGCTTCCCTTTTGCCAGAAGCAATCCAGGCATTCTTCCAGAGGTCTGACCTTATCCTCGACAGGAGAAACGGAAATAGGAACAGGGCTAGATGGAGACTTGGATTCTCCTTCGGCCTGAGAAGAGCGGAAACTGCGCAGCGCCTCGACGATCTCCTCTTGGGACTTGCCTCGCAGCTTGAAGATGAGAAAAGGATCACGATCGAATTGTTCCGCCAGGAGGTAATAGACCGCAGCTATGTGCTTGCAGGGGTTGGACCAATCGGGGCAGGAGCAATCCGTTTCCAGATCCGCTCCCTTCCTGGGAAATAGAGATATGCCGCAATCAGAAAATGCTTCTTCGATTGTTTGCGGCATCTCGCCGGAGAGCAGACGGGCTGAGAATACCGCTTTAGAGGCCATGGCAGCTATGGCTCTCTCCCATTCTTCGGAGGATAGAGGCAGCAGTTTTATCGATACATCATAGGGCTTTGCAAATGAGCCCTGCACTTGAGCCCTCACAATTCCGGGTTTAATATCGATGGAGATGACCTGGCCTTTTCGGGCATAGCTTCTGCCGCGCGTCAGCCTGGCCCCCAGATTGAAGGACTCGAGAACGCCTACAAAGCGTTTTGACCACCAGGTCTCTCCGATAGAGCCACGCTTGCTCTTGGCCTTCAGGCCATTCTTGACCTCTTTTGGCGAAGTCTTTTCGTAGTACATCCAATAAGGGCTCATTTATCATCATCCTCACTACTTACGGCATCCCGCCGCAAGGAGAGCATATCTCTCAGCGCCTCATTGGAAAGCTCAGTCAGCCAGGACTCACCGGTCCCTATTACCGATTCCGCCAGGGCCTTCTTCTGCTCTATCATTTTATCTATTCTTTCTTCCAGAGTGCCCAGACACACGAACTTGTGGACAAAGACACTCTTCTTCTGGCCGATACGAAAGGCGCGATCGGTAGCCTGATTTTCCACGGCTGGATTCCACCATCGATCAAAGTGAAATACGTGGCTCGCTGCGGTCAAATTGAGGCCGGAGCCGCCTGCCTTTAAAGAGAGTATGAATATGGGCGATCCCCCCGCCTGGAACCTGGAAACCATATCATCCCTCTGCTTTCGGGAGGTCCCTCCGTGCAAGAACAGGGCCTCGACTCCCAGCTTCTCCTGAAGATGGTGTCTGAGCATAGCCCCCATTGCGGCATATTGGGTGAAGATCAAGGCACTATCACCTCCAGCTAAAACCTCATAAAGCATCTCCTCCAGACGGGAGAGCTTTCCGGAACGGCCCGCCAGAAGGCTTCCATCCTGCAAGAAGAGGGCAGGATGATTGCAGATCTGCTTAAGCTTGGTTAGAGCGGCCAGGATCTGACCTCTGCGCTCCATGCCTTCCAGCGATTCTATGCGGCTGAGCATCTCTTCGACAACTGCCGCATAAAGCGATGCCTGCTCAGCGGTTAGGTTGTAGTTGACCCGCATCTCCATCTTTTCGGGCAGATCCTGGATAATGGTTGAATCGGTCTTGAGCCGCCGCAGGACAAAAGGTGAAATTATGGTGCGCAGGACCTCAGAGCTGCTCTTGTTCTTGTATTTTTCAATGGGAAGAGAGAAATTCTGGCGGAAGGACTGAAAGGACCCCAGGTAGCCGGGATTGAGAAAGTCCATGATGGACCATAGCTCGGAGAGCCTGTTCTCGACAGGGGTTCCGGTGAGGGCAATCTTCTGGCCTGACGAGAGCCGTTTTATGGACTGGGTCTGCCGGGCGTTCTGGTTCTTTATATTCTGGGCCTCATCCAGTATCACATGACTCCAGGTGATGGCTGAAAGATCTTCCTCATCCCTCGGAGCGAGTGCATAGGTGGTGATGATCACGTCTTTCTCCTCTGCCTCCTGCAGGAAACCAGGACCTGTGCGCCTATTTTGGCCGTGATGCACCAGTACCCGCAGGCTGGGGGCAAAACGCTCCAGCTCTTTTTGCCAGTTGCCGGCCACAGACATGGGGCAAATGAGAAGAGCCGGTGGGAGGCGGACAATGGAAGAATCCTTTTTATCCGGTTCAGCCCCTCGTTCACGCAGGAGAAAAGCTATCAGCTCCACAGTCTTTCCCAGACCCATATCGTCTGCCAGACAGGCTCCCAGGCCTATGCGTTGCAGATATTCCAGCCAAGAGACGCCCCGCAGCTGGTAAGGGCGAAGTGTCCCCAGAAATTCACGGGGAGGCTGAATCTCCTCCAGACTGCCGGGATTGGCTAGAGAATTAAGAATTTGCTCAATCTGACCCTCTGCCTGAACTTCGAGAATGGGTAGGGTTGAATCAACATCCGAAAGCTTTTGGCCGGAAAGAGCATTGCCCAGGCGTAACGATTCAGCCAGTGTCATCTCCCTTTCTTGGTTCTTCTGGAAGAATGCAATGGCGGCTTCGATCTCAGTGGGGCGAAGCTCCATCCACTCGCCTCTTATCTGGATGAGTGGGATCTTGAGGCGGGAAAGCTCGGCGAACTCGGCCTTCGTGAGTATGTTGCCACCCAGGGAGAGTTGCCAGTCGTAACTTACCAGGGAGTCAAGCCCGAAGAAGGCCGACCCGATTTTGCCTTCCTGTTTAACCGGACCTTTGAGCTGCAGTTTTAAGCCCAGGCGAGAGCCGGGCTTCTCCCACCAGGAGGGCAGCAACACCCCGAAACCATTCTGTTTCAGGAGTGGAGCCGCCTCCCGCAAAAAGGAATAGGCTTCTTGTGTATGCATCTCCAGGCAGGTGGGGCGGGCGCTTTCCAGGCACTTTTCCATCAGAGGAACAATCCTGGATGCTTTGCCAAGGTCGGCCAGGAGCCGCTCTTGGGGATTTTTAAGCCGTTTCTTGAGGAAGGTGAGGGCATGAGATTTGGTCTGCCATACCTCTTTTGCTGGCACGAGTAGGCTTCTGTCATCATTGGCCTGGAGGAAGAAGGCAAGAGACCAGGCGGCTTTTTCACTGTCAGGGGCTTCCAGGCGAAAGCAGGTACGAAACGGAATATCCTCAATTTTTGGATGGATTTGTGAGACCCAGGAATCCATCTTTGAAGAAAAAACGGCCAGCTCCGGTGCTGTTGCAGACAGGTCAGTCTCCTGGCCGGTGAGGGCGGAGAGGAATTGAATCGGCAGAGGTACGATCTTGGGCCTGCGGCCTCGCTTTGCAGGTAGTAGGTTAACCCCCTCCAGGCCACTGTGCACAATTGCGTTCACAGCGCTATTCACAAAGCAATGGACCAGCTCCGTGGAGGTGGCCTGCGAAGGATGCGACAGGCTAAGACAGCTGGGCGGCAAGGAACGGATGAAGATATTGAGGCGCTCTTGATCCGGCTCATCGATCACCGCTTTCCAGATGGCTCTGCTTTTCCCGATGCCGGGCAGAAATTGCTCACGGGCTACAAGCTCCAGAGAAAAGAGGGCTAGCTGTGACCAGAAGCGCAGGGAATCAGCATAAGCTGCACCCAGGGGTGGATTAGGGGGAAGATCCAGGAGAAGATCGAGGGCAAAGCGGATCTCCTGGCCCAGAGCCGGGACGGAATAGCTGCCCAGTTGTGATGGTTTTTCAGATTGGTAGTCTTCCCGCAAAAGCCAGGGGGAAGGAAATGGTCCGGAATTAATTGCAGGAAGGCGAAGAGACAACGTTTCCACCCGAACGCATTCGCCGCTCCAGGAGAAGGAGTGCATGAGAAGGTCTTTCAGCTCATGGCTGGGAGTAGCAAACGGATGAGGTTGCGGTGGGTGATGCTTCTTGCGATTGCCTGGCTTGTCGACAGAGGATATGGGTAGATCTGAGGATTCGGCCCAGATATAGAGAGTTTCCCTGTCCCAAAGGGAGTGTAAGACTTGCATGGATTCGATCCATTGGAAGCGATATAATCAGATCAATACTGGCATTAGTATCTATATTTTTCTCATCAGGCGAAAAGCGGTTATGCATCATCCTTCCCAGTTTCAGGGTCCTCAATTATTTTCCGGCATCTGAAGCTGAATGTATCGCCATTTTCGTGGACCATCGTAAAGAGGAATGTGTCGCCAGATTCAAGGCCAAAAGTGCCAAAACCGGTTACCAGATCCGCTTCATCCCAGCCTTCAAAAGAGAAGATCAGCTTCAGGCTTTCGTTATCCCTCTCGAATCGGCCATCGATGTAGCCCTCCTGGGAGCCAAACTGATAGCTTCCTGTCACTACGTTTTTTTCATTAACCTGTATCAGAAGATATGAGTCATCAGATCGGCTGAGATCATCTTCGACCATATTCATAGCCTTCATTAATTTCCATTTGCCTGCAAATTCGCTTTCTGTAACCATCCCGGGGCCTCCATGAGAATTGTCAGAGAACATCAAAATAAAAAAATGCTACAAAGGGCAGATTTTTTTATTTCTCCAGTATTTCATACAAGATCTTCATGCCCTTGGTGAATGGTGGCATTCCAGATGTAAGCAGGACTACTCTCAGGACGTCCACAATCTCGTCCTTGGTGATGCCCAGCTCCTTCATGCCGCTCATCATTTGCTTCTTGGTGGCTCGATCATCGGAGGCGGCGGCATTGATGCCGATGGCAATCAGCTTCTGGGCCTTGTAGTCCAGAACTTTGCCGGTATAGGCTGCCTCATTTAGTCCAACAATGGCTTTGTAGAGGTCGGGATATTCGGTCTTGGTCCTGGCCATGCCTTCGCCAAAGAAAACTTCTTCTTTCATTCTTGGTTCACCTTGATACTATTATTCGTTCTTACACTTTATAGTTTTCTGCATGGGGTTTTTTATGGAAGTTGAAGTTGTAGGTGCTGGTTCTGATCTGTATAATCTGATGGAATTAGGAAAAATTGAAGAGGTATATTTAGATAATATTGCATTCAAATTATTCCCACTTGAATCCGCAAAGTATCCACCCAAAAAAAAGAAGGTCAGAAGCCTTTGAGAAGGATAATAGTGCATCAGATAGATAGAGCTACCTTGCAGGACAGAGATATGGGAAAAGGAAAATTAAAGTCAGAGCTGTTCTCATTTTGAGAGCACAAGAACACTCGCCTGGATCCAGGCGACAGTCCACGTACCCGCCATCGCCCGTGTGCCTGCGCGCATGCGCTTGCTCGGTGGTTTGGCTGAAGACAACTCGGTCCGTTTTGCACCCCGAAGATTCCGGGATCTTATGATATCAGAAGACAACATCGGCAGCTCTAAATATTGATCCGGTCCATATATCTGTTTATAGTTGTCCAATAACGAGGTGCCGAATATGAAGATAAAAGCCATTTATGAAAATAATGTGCTAAAGCCTATCGGGGACCTGAACCTCCCTAACAGAGCTCTTGTCAGCATTACTATTCATGAGAGCTTCAGCGATCTTCTTGACGAGCTGGGGGAGCCTGAAGCCAGGGAAGACATCGATGCAGTCCTGAAAGAGACGCGGACAAGAAGATACTATGATTAGGGCCGTTTTGGATATTTTATTCACCGACGACTCTGGAATGCATCATCATGCCGAAGAGTCTGGTGTCAACTCAATCCTAATCAGAAACCATGATATCAAAACGTTGGAGCGAAGGTTAAGATGAGGCTTGTAGCCGGTAGAGAGTTAGAAGCCCTTTGCCGAAATCCTCAAGTGCTTGCCTGGCAGCTCTTGCCGATCGGC
>JAQTYS010000127.1 GCA_028688175.1 Methanothrix sp.
ATTGATGGTGGCAGTGATAGCCCTGACTGTGGTGCTGGCTAATCTCACGGCACTGCAGAGGATTGCATTTGCCATTCGGCACGGAAATTGACGCGATCGGGGAAGGTATTTTCGAGATTCGATGGAATACCTTGATAATAAAAAATCGGGGCTATCTTTGATTTATGAAAACACGATCAAAGGAGCGTTTGCCAAAGTCTTTAAGAAACTTTTCCAACGAGTTACTTTCTTCCTGATCAATTTTTATTAATATCGACTTCTGTATCGGTTCGGTTATCGTTTTAATACCGATTGGTTGGGCATTATCGCCAAAAGGCATTTTAAAAAGACTTAAATCGGAAATACCTTTTGAAATAAAGCCGACAATAACCGCCTGGATGTATGGATTTTCCACAATTTTATCCTGCAAGGTCACGCTGGCGCCGGTAAATATAAGAAGCCAATAGAAAGCAACTCCGATAACGCCATAAAATGCTAAATAATAACATTTCAGCATGCGATTTTTGATCAAAAAATGAGTATTGGGATATAACGTGAAAATTAGCTCTAAATGGGCCACGACAGCGGCGACTGTGAAGGCTAATAAATAAGGCAAAAAAGGGAAAAGATCGACCATATTTGTAATTATCTCTCTTTCGTCAAGTGCCAGAGACTAATATTGCTTTATTGTTAGCAAATTGAACTATTCCATCTTTGCTAAGGCCAACTAGATGACTCTGAACTACAGGGGGGCTCCTGCCAATTTCAGAAGCAATAAAGGAAATAGAAACAGGCTCTTTGCGAGACTCTAAGACACTAACAATCGCACTGTTTATTCCCTTTTTTTGCCGCTCACCACTGAAGTACATATAAACTCCTTTAGTTCTGCTTGAAATAAATAGTTTATCATGAGTTGTGACCACTCCCACTAATAAATTCATAGGCTTCTACGGTCTTTCAACGGATGGCATGTGATCCCATGCTAATCGTTTTTATGGTTTCGTGCATGCTGTTTGAGTCTTTTTAACTGCGGGCAGCAAACCAGACAGATTGTTGATAGATCTCGGGCGATATATAGTTATGCCGCGCATAGCGAAAGTAATCCTTGTGGGGCACGATTCATCCCTCCTTTGAAAAGAGGGGATCCTCTGTCCCCGTGCCCCAACGATCCTAAAATAGCATGCTCACAAAAATAAGCTCGATACTTTTATCATTCTTCGCGCCCTGGCTTAGGTCGGATGTCCCAGTACCTGCGACCCTTCAAGAACAGCAATCTGTTCTCCAACCACTATCTGGAAAAGCTCTTAAAAGATAATCCCGTGTGGCGGGAGGCAGAACCCGAGCAGGCTTTTGCCGCCATCAAGGAGCTTTACCAGCGCAAGGTGCGGGCTCTGGAAAACTACAACGAGTCTCAGTTAGAGGAGAACTTCATCCGTCCGGTGCTGCGCATCCTGGGCCATTACTTCGGCGTGCAGGGAAAGGTATCCGGAAAGGACCGCACGCCTGACTACGCCTTTTACCCTGATGAGCAGAGCCTGGTGGAAGCGGAGGCCAATCCCGGTGAGGACTACTACCGGCACGCGGTAGCTGTGGGCGATGCTAAGTCCTGGAAGATCCCGCTGGACAAGAGCCGCAAGGGGCAGGGAAGCTTTGAGATGCAGAATCCCAGCTATCAGATCGATGTTTACCTGCGAGATACCCCACCCAAGTGGGCCATCTTGACCTCGGGACGGTTCTGGAGACTTTATCACGAGACGACGAGCTACAAGCTGGACTACTATTATGAGGTGGACCTGCCAGATCTGTTGGCGGCGGATGATATCGAGAATTTCAAGTATTTTTATCTCTTCTTTCGGCGGGAGGCTTTCGGGCAGACGGTAGACGGCGGCTGTTTCCTGGACAGCGTTCGAGAGGAAAGCGTGGCTTACGCCCAGGAGATTGGTGAGGATCTGAAGGAGAACGTCTACCGGGCCATGAAGATCCTGGCGCAGGGCTTCCTGGCCGAAGCTGCCATCGGCGCTGCTGCACCCAGCGAGCAGGCTGTGGCCCAGGTGCAGGAGAATAGCATGCGGCTGCTCTACCGGCTGCTCTTCATCTTCTATGCGGAGAGCCGCAGCCTGCTGGATGTAAATAACCGCTACTACTATGAGCTGTCCCTGCAAAAGCTGAAGGCGGATGTCGCAGAGCGGCTGGACAGAGGCGAGCCGCTCTTATCAGTGCGGTACTCCTACTGGGAGAGCCTGAAGAATCTATTCAGCCTGATCAACGACGGCAGCGAATCGAGACGCATTCCCCGGACTGAGTTTTATATCCCGGCCTACAACGGCGGCCTCTTCGATCCCAGGAAAGAGGAGAACAGATTTCTCGAAAACGCACGCATCGGCGACTCTTTTCTGGCCAGGGCCATCGACCTTTTAGCCCGATCTCAAGCCGTAGTTAAAGGCCAGGGCGATCAAAAGCAGAAGGGCTTTGTGGACTATTCTTCTCTGGAGATCCGCCACCTGGGATCGATTTACGAGGGGCTCCTGGAGTACCGGCTGCGGGTGGCAGAGGAGCCGATGGCAGCCATCAAAGAGAAAGGCAAGGAGCAGTGGCTGCCCGCAGGCAACGCCGGCAAGCGAAAGGTCCTGGACAGTGCCCAAGAAGGCGAGATCTATCTGGTCACGGACAAGGGGGAGCGCAAGGCCACCGGCTCCTACTACACCCCGGACTATATTGTCAAGTACATCGTCAAGAACACCATCGAGCCGGTGATCGAGAAGAAGAAGCAGGAATGGCTGGGCACCAGCCGACCTTTTGCCGATTATGTGCTCTCCATCAAGGTGCTCGACCCGGCCATGGGCAGCGGCCATTTCCTGGTGGAGGCCACCGACCAGTTGGCCCGCTGGCTGGTATCCGCCTGGGCTACGGCTAAACCGGAGGAGTCCGACTCCAAGGAGGTGGCGGAGCAGGATATCCACTGGGCGCGCCGCGAGGTGGTCAGGAACTGCATCTACGGAGTGGACCTCAACCCCATGGCCGTCGAGCTGGCCAAATTGTCGCTCTGGCTGACCACCGTTGCCTCCAACAAGCCGCTCTCTTTTCTGGACCACCACTTGCGCTGCGGCAACAGCCTCATCGGGGCGGAGCTGGACCGACTCACCGTCCTGCCGGGCGGCACCGCCGAGCAGACGCCGCTGTGGAGCTACGGGCTTCGCAGCCACACCGACAGCCTCTTGAAAAAGTACAGCCTCATGGCCGCTCTGCCGGACGATAATTTGCAGATGGTCAAGTGGAAAGAGGAGCAGTTTCGCCAAATCAAGCAGTCGGAGCTGAGCCAAAGGCTAGCGGAGCTATCCAATGTCTGGCTGTCCACCTATTTCGGCAACACCGTGAGCGATGATGATTACTACGAGCTACAAAACCACATCAATCCGGAGAAGTTCCCGGACTGGGGCGGGCTGCGGGAGCGGGAGTGGTTCGCACGGGCGCAGGCGCTGGGGCGGGAGAAGCGGTTCTTCCACTGGGAGCTGGAGTTTCCGGAGGCTTTCCAGGGAGAAGGGCGCGGGTTTGATGTGGTGGTGGGCAATCCGCCCTACGACGAGCTGTCTGAGGAAGCTTGGGGGCGAAAGATCGACGAGATGATTTATTTCCAGGAGACCAAATATTTTATTCCGGCGCTAGGTCATCGAGTCAATATCTATCGATTATTCATTTCGCAGGCACTTAAATTAACATGTTTTAATGGTTGGCATGGATTCATTGTTCCTCTTTCTTTATTGGCAGATCAATTTACACTCAGCCTTCGTAGACATCTGCTTGAAAAAGTCAAATTTAAGCTCATTGAGCAGTTCCCTCAAAAAGACGATCCTCAAAACCGCGTGTTTTTTGATGCAAAGCTATCAACATGCCTTTACATAGTTCAAAATAATATCCCCATAGAAAATGAGGTTCTTGTAAGAACTCATCCAGGTCGCAATATCTTTATAAATTCTCCTAATTACATAACAGGACAATCACGATTTTTTATATTTGATCAAGAAAATCTTTCAATTCCAGGCCTAGAACAAACTTCGTGGAATATGATTTTAAAATTTGCTGTAAGCAAAAATTTTTTAGCTTTTAGAGAGGCTGCAGAAGCGGTTCCAGGCGAGCTAATGATCAACCATCAGTTTGATCCATATCTATCTGATGCAACAAATGGTGAAGAAGTTATACGAGGATCTCACATAGGGATGTATGAACTTATCAAGCCAAAACAAGGCGAACCGCTCTATTTCAATCGAGAAAGATATCTTGCCAGTCATGCAAATAGCAAGAAAGCATTTCATCACCAACAAATAAGAATTATTTATCAGAGATATGCCGCGATAGATAATTTTAGGCGCCTTATTGCAACTATATTACCACAAAATTATTTTTGTTCGCATACGGTAGGTTATCTACATGGTATAAACCCGAATTACAGATTAGGATTTCTATTAGCATTATTGAACTCGACATTGTTAGATTGGCGGTTCAATCTAACAAGCACAAACAACAATATAAATGGATACGAAATCGGTGCTTTGCCAATTCCTGCTATCTCCTTCACCACCCCCGCGCCCGAGCGCGCCCGCCTGGTGGCGGAGCTGGAGCAGCTCTACGCCGACGGCAAATTCACGGAAATTCTGGCCCAGGTGGAGGCCTGCCTTCCCAAAGACGAAGCTGGCAACTTCATCGCCGATCAGGAGAAATCGGATGTGGTGCACGACCTCCTGTCTTTCCTGGCGGAGAGAATGCTGGAGATGAACAAAGAGAAGCAAAATGAGATCAAGGGCTTCCTGGGCTGGCTGGAAGGATACGTGGGGGCAAAGGTGGAAGACCTCACACCAAAAACGAAGTTGCAGAGCTACTACGAGCACGATTATGAGGGGCTAATGGCAGTGCTAAAGAAGAACCGCAAGAAGCTGGCCATCGATCCGGCCAGACGAAAAGAGGGCGAAGACCTGAAGGCCGAGTTCGATGGGTCGATGGGCAAACTGCTGCCCTTGAGGGATCGGATCAGGAAGACGGATGAGCTGATCGATGCGGTGGTGTACAGGCTGTACGGGCTGACGGAAGAGGAGATAGCAATCGTAGAGGGCAAAGAGGCGACAAAATAGATCCTAGCTAAGGGGTTTTCGCCTAGCGGCAAACTCCCGGAAGATCAGAAATCTGGGCAGTATATACCGATCAACCGCAAACCGCCAAGTATCCAAGCCTGCCCTGCGTTGAGGACGCCAGGATCAAGTAGCAAGATTAATAAATGAAGCAGGCGCTTCAGGCATGAAATGAATTGGCTATCGAATTATTGTCCTTTAGTCGGTGAATGCAATCAGGAAAGCGTCAGTGTTGCATCAAATTCATATTTTCTCATTCAACCATTTGATGAAGAAAAAGATCAACGCGAGAGAGCAATTGATGATGCTTTAAAGAGGTTTTATGGAAGTAAAGAGCGATATGTAATTAAAAAGGCGGACTCAAGAATTACATTAAATAGTAATTTCTGCGATATATGTTCAAAAATAAAATCTTCCGAGTACTGTATTGCGGACATCTCGGGAGAAAGCCATACTATTATAAAAAATGAAAAACAAGAAAGACAATTATTTTTAAGGCCAAATGTAGCATTGGAATTGGGAATGGCATACGGATTTGGCAAACCATCATTAATAATTTCTAGAGAAATTGAGGGAAAACGGACCATACCATCGGACATAGAATTTGTAAGATGGATAGGTATTTCATTTAGAGATTGGACATCCGTATCTCAAAAGATATTGGATAGATTACGAGAGACGGAACCACGAGAACTATTGAGAAGAGCAATCAATCCAGATGATAAAAGAAGTGGCACAGAATTATTGAAACAATTTTATGTATTACTTCACTTGAAAGAGACATTGTCTCGCATTCAGTCAAAAAAGTTAAAGATATCCAAAATAATTCGACAAGGAGACAATCCAATCGGAATATTAAAAGGTGGAACATATTTAAAAGAAGGAATTGCATTTAAATTATATATAACAGAAAACGAAATTGAATACTTGAGTGCACTGGTGGAAGTGGATCATTTAACTCCAGGCGGAATAGCACAAGTAAAGTTTTTTTCACCATTTGACGAAATTGATTCCAGCAAAATGTATTGGAAAAATATTGCGAGACATTTCCAAAATAATAATGACTTTGTGCCTGGCAAACATAGGCTTGAATTGATAATCCCGGATTCATTTAAAGAAATATCAACAGAGCAATTAAAGCATACTGTGGGAATTCTTAGAAAGGTAATCCAATTGAAGGAGTGAGATCATGGCAACAAGCTTACTGGAAGGAAAAGTGGCCAAAATAAAGAATCAGTATCAAATAGTCATTAATAAAGGAACAGAACATGGTGTCGAGAATGGAATGCATTTCGTGATCTACGAGATTGGTGAAGAGTTAACAGATCCTGACACAGGAAATTCTCTTGGCCCAATTGAATATGCAAAGGCCAAAGTCAGAGTCACATATGCCAAAGAAAAGTACGCAATTGCTGAGACATATGAAACTGAGAATAGTAGACTACTCGGATTGACACTTCTGACGGGTGAACGCAAAAAATTGCCACTTAGTGATGATGATAGAAGCAGACTTCCAGGCAGGGACGATTCAAGCTTAACTGTAAAAGAAGGAGATCTTGTAAGACAAATAATCGATTAGCAGTCTTGAATTAGGGTGATGTGCTCCAATCCTGCTGATGATAAACTGCAATATACATTTGATAAACTGCCAGCATATGCGTTATTAATTCCTTCACCACCCCCGCGCCCGAGCGCGCCCGCCTGGGAGCGGAGCTGGAGCAGCTCTACGCCAACGGCAAGCACGCCGAAATCCTGGCCCAGGTAGATGCCTGCCTGCCCAAGGACGAAACGGGTAGCTTCATCGCCGATCAGGAAAAATCGGATGTGGTGCACGACCTCCTGGCCTTCCTGGCTGAGAGAATGCTGGAGATGAACAAACACAAGCAGCAGGAGATCAATGGCTTCCTGGGCTGGCTGGAAGGCTACGTGGGTGCCAAGGTGGAGGACCTCACGCCGAAAACAAAGCTGCAGAGCTACTACGAGCACGACTATGAGGGGCTGATGGTAGTGCTCAAGAAGAACAAGAAGAAGCTGCAGATCGATCCGGCCAGACGGGAGCCCGCTGAGGCGCTCAAGGCCGAATTCGAGGGGTCGATGGGTAAACTGCTGCCTTTGCGAGAGAGGATCAGGAAGACGGATGAGCTGATCGACGCTGTGGTCTACAGGCTGTACGGGCTGACGGAAGAGGAGATTGCTATCATAGAAGGCAGAGAGACCTTAAAATAGCGGTCCAGGCCACTGGCTTATCGAGTTTCACGCGCCAATCAACCGCAAATCGCCAAGTGTCCAAGCCTGCCCGGCGCTGAGGGCAGCCCAGATCGACCCGCGCGTCTCACCGCGCGCGGCAGTCTTCCAAATTGAAATGGATCATTATGGTCGACCTTCTGTCACGCCAATTTATGCGCAACTTTT
>JAQTYS010000128.1 GCA_028688175.1 Methanothrix sp.
CAATCTGTTCGACCTCATGCTTGCCTCTCAGATCTGCTGGTCAGGTTTTTATTATTTGGCTCCCTCAAATTCACCCCAAAATCCCTGGAAAAAACAGATGCCGGATCACAGCCTCTCCGCTCTTGCAGAAAGACACCTCGGCATCTTCCTCATCCCGGAAGGCTCGAAGGGCCTTTTCCTCTCACCCAGTCTCATCGAGGGATTGGCAGCCGAATCCGCCGTTCTGCTGCCGCTCTTTGAGATCCTGGAAACGCTTCTCATTAAAAACGAGCTGCAGAAGATCGCAGATCTGGAGTTCAGAACGATCTGCTCCCTGGCGGAGATGGAGGTCACCGGCATCAGGCTGAACGCTGCTGATGCCCAAAGCCTCCTCCTGGATCTAGAAGGAGAGGTCTGCAATCTGGTCTGGACCATGCAGGATGAGGCGAAGAAAAAGGGATTTGTCACAGTTGCTCATGATGGCAAAAAGCTCAGCTACAATCTCAATCCCGACAGACAGGAGGATGTACTGGCCTTTTTGCGAAAAAGGGGCTTTAGCGTGGCCTGCACAAAGGCCGAGGTGATGAAAGGGCTTGCCGCTGCCGGATGCGCCTTCGCTGAGGCGCTGCTCCGCTACAGGCATGACTGCTATCTTATTGCGGTTCTGAATCACTGGATAGAGCGCATCCATCTTAAAGACGGCTGAGTCCATCCCCACTATTTCCAGATTCCTTCCACCACAGGCAGGATGAGCTGCAGAGATCCCAATGCCCAGCAGATCCCCCGCACCGGAGAAGGGGCTCTTGCCGTTCGAAGGCTCATCCTGCCCGACCCCGGCAAGAGGTTTGTGAAAGCTGATTTCGCTACAATTGAGCTTGCCATCATGGCTTTCCTCTCCCAGGACCAGGCCATGTTGCAGGCTTTTTCAGGCTCCCTTGATCTGCATCGGCTCACAGCCTCCCGAATAAGCGGAAAAGAGCTGCAAGAGGTAACATCTGATGAGAGGCAGGCCGCCAAGATCATGAACTTCCTCTTGATCTACGGAGGCTCGGCCAAAACCCTACAGTTCCGGATGCAGTCCGATTACGGAATTGTCACATCCTCTGATGAGGCTGAGGAGGCCAAAGAGAGATTCTTCCAGGCTTACCCGGGGGTCAGGCAGTGGCAGGAGAAACAGGTCATGGCGATGAGCATTACCCTTCCCCACACATTTCACAACAGCGTGCAGGGGTTCTTTGCTCTCCCCCTGGCCTGCACCAAAACCGTTTTAGGCCGGAGGAGGGTTTGGCCGAGATTCGGCACCGGCCTTAGAGCCTCTCGATTCCAGATGTTCAATACACCCTGCCAGGGGACCGGAGCCGATCTCATCAAACTGGTGATGGCTGAGGTCTATGAGAAGATCTCCTCCCAGGATGCAAGGATCATCGGCTCGATCCATGATGAGATCCTGCTGGAGGTTGTTGAGAGTCATGCTGAGGAGTATGCCCGGCTGTTAAAGGAGATCATGCAACAGGTGGGCTCAAAGCTTTTGCATCCCATTCCGGTAAAGGCAGAGGTCAAGATACTGAAATCTCTGGATGGATAGCAAGTAGAGATGAAATCTTGGCGGCTTAAGGTTGATTGTCTTGTAAAGCTTTTGGTTCCTCATTTATTGGAGATTCCTGTTTTTTGATATTGTTGATCTAATTTCGAGATCAATCTGCCGGTGACCTGCTCAACTGTTTCTTGTCACTCTTTTGGGGGAAAACCGCGCGCGGTAAAACGCGCGATTGGACATGGGCGCCCTCAACGCCGGGCAGGCTTGGAAAATAGGATATGAACGGTTGATTGATTCAGGCTGATAGGAAGACCCTTGATGAGGTGATTATGCAAGGTTTTCCATGCGAAACTGAATTTTGAAGTCGAATGATCTCGTTTTTCATTCCTCACTTTGAACTCCTCCAAAGGCACATGGGTTTTTCAATGGAGCTACTTCTTTTGAGAAATGGATAGGGAAATCTGAGATATCTTTGGCCAGGCCTTACCTGCGGTTTCAATGGAGCCACTTCTTTTCAGAAATGGATAGATGCCGCCCTGAATACTGTCTTTATAATCTTAAAGACGGAGTTTCAATGGAGCCACTTCTTTTCAGAAATGGATAGCTTTTTGCACTGCTCGCAGCAAGCACCGCAAGTGCAGGTTTCAATGGAGCCACTTCTTTTCAGAAATGGATAGTTAGATAGCAAACTTACAACTGTTCTGGCAAATCAGGCGTTTCAATGGAGCCACTTCTTTTCAGAAATGGATAGTTTTGTATTAATTAACATCGTGATTGGTTTTGCAATAACGTTTCAATGGAGCCACTTCTTTCTAGAAATGGATAGGCGTTTCTCAGCAGCCCCAGGCCCTGAAGATAGATGGTGTTTCAATGGAGCCACTTCTTTCTAGAAATGGATAGAAGGAAAGCAGAGTTCGGTTCTCGCGGGCGGTAATTATGTTTCAATGGAGCCACTTCTTTCTAGAAATGGATAGCGCATACTTGTCAGGATTATCTTTCATCAAGGCCGCGTTTCAATGGAGCCACTTCTTTCTAGAAATGGATAGCCGTAGATGGCTCGAACTTCAAAGTGATTGCCCCTTGTTTCAATGGAGCCACTTCTTTCTAGAAATGGATAGATGACATTAATGCACGACGATTCTGACGGGTACATGAGGGTTTCAATGGAGCCACTTCTTTCTAGAAATGGATAGATGGCAAGTTGCTTGTCTTTTCAAGTTGATCCAAGGGGGTTTCAATGGAGCCACTTCTTTCTAGAAATGGATAGGTTAATTATGCCCGAAGAAAAGGTGACGACTTACATCGTTTCAATGGAGCCACTTCTTTCTAGAAATGGATAGAAAAAATGGCTTGGATTAGTTACCCTATGCTTTCTCTCGTTTCAATGGAGCCACTTCTTTCTAGAAATGGATAGCAGCGCAGCGGATCGCGAACTCGACCAAATCATGGCGTTTCAATGGAGCCACTTCTTTCTAGAAATGGATAGGGTTTCCATACTGCAAAACCCGCACCGACTAAAATTGTTTCAATGGAGCCACTTCTTTCTAGAAATGGATAGGTTGATTTAAAAATGAAGAATGGCGCAGGGACAATGGTGTTTCAATGGAGCCACTTCTTTCTAGAAATGGATAGCTCAGATACTGTGGTTCAGCATGAAGAATCTTTTGGGGGTTTCAATGGAGCCACTTCTTTCTAGAAATGGATAGACCAGGAAGAATCAACTGCTCTCGCCAACCTAAAGCAGGTTTCAATGGAGCCACTTCTTTCTAGAAATGGATAGTGACACCGTTATAGAGATCCCCTTCCACCTGTGCGGGTTTCAATGGAGCCACTTCTTTCTAGAAATGGATAGAGGATGATAATAGTGAGGTGAGAATAGGACAAAGCTCGTTTCAATGGAGCCACTTCTTTCTAGAAATGGATAGAGATCTTCAGTGCAGATTCCCAAGGCACAACAGCTGGGTTTCAATGGAGCCACTTCTTTCTAGAAATGGATAGGTGGTCGGTTTTAGGACCTCTGCGCATATCGGCAAAATCGCATTTTGCGAGCATCGACGATTTTCATTTTCATAACATCCTCAAAATGGTGATATTTGAGTTCATTTTCGTTATGCAGCGACTTTGCGAGCATCGATTTTAGACAGTTGTCGCCCGGTAACGGTGGCCTTTTTCGGGTGAGATGCTCGCGGGCATTTTATAAAAAACTTATTATTAGAATGCTGTCGGCCCGGCGATTCGCGAGTTTATATATAGTTTAAATATATAGCCTTTTCCATCCGCTGGCCCGGATGGCCCCTGGCCGTGAGGAGGGCCTGCCCGCCAGACTTTGTGCAGCTACTTGATGGCATTACTACTATCTAAACTTTCCTGAGCAAGAAATAAAACAGATGTTTCAACTTCGCGGTTTTGCGGCTTCGCGCCTTCGCGTGAAACGATTGAATTGAATATGAACGGTTGATCGACCCGGCTTGATGGGATGAGAAGATTAATGAATGCCTGATGGATGATATCTATTAATGAGCAAGAAGGACACTCTGCCCGGCTTTCATCTTCTGGCCAAGCCCACGGGTGCATTATGCAATCTGGGCTGCAAATACTGCTTCTTTCTATCCAAGAAGAATCTCTATCCCGGCAGCAGTTTCCGAATGTCGGATGAGCTTCTCGAGACCTATATTCGCCAGTACATTGAAGCTCAGAAGATTCCCCAGGCCACCATAGCCTGGCAGGGCGGCGAGCCGACGCTGATGGGACTTGACTTTTTCCGGCGGTCTATTCAGTATGAGCAGAAGTACAGGCGCCCGAAAATGACCATCCAGAACACCATGCAGACCAATGGCACCCTTCTGGACGACGAATGGTGCGAATTCTTCCATGAGAACAACTTCCTCATCGGCCTGAGCCTGGACGGGCCGAGAGAGCTTCATGATGCCTACCGGGTGGATAAAGCAGGAAAACCTACCTTTGACCGGGTGATGAAAGCAGCCCGGCTGCTGCACAAGCATAAGGTAGAATACAATATCCTGACCACAGTTCATACTGCCAATGCCGACTATCCATTGGAGGTTTACCGCTTTCTCAGAGATGAGGTCAAGACGAATTTCATCCAGTTCATCCCCATAGTGGAGAGAGACAATGATACCGGCTTTCAGGAGGGCGATACCGTCACGGATCGCTCCGTCAAGGCCGATCAGTATGGCCGCTTCCTGATCTCCATCTTCGACGAATGGGTGCGAAAGGACGTAGGCAAGACCTTTGTGCAGATCTTCGATGTGGCTCTGGCCGCCTGGTCGGGGGTGCCTCCCGGCATCTGCGCTTTCTCACCGACCTGCGGAACAGCCATGGCCATGGAGCATAATGGCGATATGTACTCCTGCGATCACTTTGTAGAGCCCCGTCATCTGCTGGGAAATATTTATGAGAAGGAGATGTCCCGGCTGGCCGGCTCTCGCAAGCAGCGCGATTTTGGCCGGGATAAGTTCGATACCCTGCCCGCATACTGCCGCCGCTGTGAGGTACTCTTCGTCTGCAACGGAGAATGCCCCAAGAACCGGTTCATCAAAACGCCTGAAGACGAAACCGGTCTAAATTATCTGTGTGTGGGATATAGAGTGTTCTTCAGACACATCGACGGAGCTATGCGGTTTATGGCCCACGAACTGCGCCAGGGCCGGGCACCTGCTAATATTATGAACTATATGAAAAATATTAAAGATGGCCAAACCATCCATATGGCCGCAAAACCCGGGCGAAACGATCCCTGTCCATGTGGCAGCGGACTGAAGTATAAAAAGTGTCACGGCCAGGCGGGATAAAAACAGGTAGCATGCCGGGTTTGCAGGATTGTTTCCACTGCACAGATAGGAAAAATAAGAGAGAGTTTCCGCCTAAATATTTTTCTTTGCATTGCATTCATCTGCCCAGTCAGAGCTCAAGCGTGAGTACAAGCCTCATCTGTGTGCCCCTATTGGGAATGGTGGTCCAGTAGCAACCTTTCTCGATCGTCTCGGCATGAGATTCGTCCAGGAACTCATAGGCTTCATAACCTGTTCTTTCAATGCTCATCCTATCAAATAGATTCAAAAGTCCAGGATAATCTTGGTACAGAGAAGAACTTCTGTTGAACAATGCCTGGGTTGGATCAGTGTCGAACAGAATTGTTGCATCATCTGCCTTGCTCACCCATATGTTGGAGTTTCCCGCCGGCTGAAATGCTTTGAGGACGCTTCCAAAGAACTGACTGCTATCGAACATTAGGCTGACTGTTCCGATGAATGTTCCATTTCCGTCAAAGACCGGCATCTCTGAATCGATTGCTTGCAATCCTTCGACCGCATTTATGAAATGGAAACCCGAATACAGTCTTGTATTTATTGTGTCATTCACATGCTCCTGCCCTTTCAAGTTCTCTCCCTTCACGCTTTCAAAAGACATGGGCTCGACCTCACGCGCGATGCCTTTGTCGTCAATGGTTATGCAATCAATTACAGAAGCATCCGCCTTCGTGAGGTTTGACAGAACTGCTCGAGCTGCCGGTCCTTCAATGCCTGTTTTTGAGAGAGCGAGGCTGGCATCGACCAGGGCCATCTCGATTCTGGAAAGGTTGGAGTTCACTGCATCAGAGGCAGAGAGCAGTCTCCACAATGGCTCGCCGCCGGTAGTCTGCGGCCCAAAGCTCTCTCCTTCCGATGCCCATGCGATGCAATTCGTCCCCAGAGCGATCACGAGGACCAGGAAAAATCCTATTCTCTTATTATTCATATTTCTCACCACTGCCTTGCATATACGGCATACGGGGTTAATCAATTATCTTCTCCCTCACATCGCCAGCCTACTGGCATGAATTCAAATGGATCGTCTCAGATCAAAGAACCGTAAGGTATAGATAAAATCAGAATCTACACGCATAGCATGAAAAAAATATTTGTGACTATGTCTTTAGCTATCTTATGCACCTGTTTCCAGGTATTGGCAGAAGAGCAGAGCAATCAATCAGAAAATTCGACAGAAATGGTCAACCTCATTGATCTAGCCCAACATAAGAATTTGGGTACGTTAGCAGGTCTCAATATAACTCCAGTGGCATCGGGAAAGAATGCCAGCGTCAATTTAGTAATGGGTCTTCCCGGCTCGATCCTGAAGATGCACTATCATCGATATCATGATGAGATAACCTATTGCATAAAAGGCCAGGCAGCCATGAACGTATCCGGCAAGGAATTAATGGTCAAAGTCGGAGATCTGATGTACATACCGGCATTAACGCTTCATGGATCAGAGGTAACCGGCAATGATACTCTGCAGCTCATCTCGATCTTTGTGCCGCCATTTGATGGGAAAGACCGAATTTACGTTTAGCGGAATCGTTGAACCTTCCCGCGGGCAGTAGCCGGCTAAGAGCAGTATATGGAAAGTACCCCGCTGATTGTTTCTAGAAAGGGATAGCGGGAGACCACCGAAGGGAGTAGTACGATAAAATGGCATTCTACAATTACCAATTAGTAGTAATAGTAGAAGATGCTCATCCGCGCGCCCCGAAAGTGATTTCCGGCTACCCATGGCAAAGCTTCTTTAACACCTCTTGCTCTGCCCTTCTTATGCTCAGTGGTTGACCAAGAGGTATTAATAATCTCGATAGAAAAGTCATCCGCATGAAGACGATTATTATTCTTGTAAGCCTCTTGGCAGCCGTCTCTCTGGCTGCTGCGATTGCTCCAGAACAGCAGGCTACCGTGGATGGCCTGCGCTTGTCTTTCCAACTTGGCCAGGCATACGACAAAGCAATTCAGGGTCAAGATGTCCCGGCCTTCAATGCCCTGGTAGATCAGTGGAATGCATGGGTCGTCAAGAACCTTGGAAATGACACTGCTTTGCTCATGGCAAAGATGACTGTGCCGGTCAACCTGCAAAAGCCATATATCGCTGCCGGAAATAATACAACAAGCAAGGGCATAACCCATGATATAAATGGTGAAGGAGC
>JAQTYS010000129.1 GCA_028688175.1 Methanothrix sp.
ATCCGATTTTTCTGCTCGGCATCATCTTCCTGCCCAGCATAAAATTCTCCACTAGCGAGCGGCTTAAGATGATGCTGGATACGGGAATCGTGATGATTTCCGCGATTCTTGTCTTCTGGAGTCTCATTATCTCTCCCACTATTAAACAATCCGGAGACATCGATGCCATCTCACTATCTCTTTCCATTGCATATCCTGTGGCAGATTTGGTTTTGCTCTTTGCAGTCCTGGAGTTGCTTTTCAAGAGGATTTATGAGAAAAGACAGACCCCATTATTATTTCTTGTCGGCGGAATATCCGTTCTGATAATAACTGATGCCATTTTCTTTCGCCAGACTTTAGATGAGACATATGTTGCGGGAGGGATATTGGATATGGGCTGGCCGATCTCATATGTCCTGATAGGGCTTGCAGCTATGTCTCAGGTCGATGTTATTCATAGGGGTGCGTTTTGCGCGTTCGTGAATAAAAATACTCATTATGGACAGCTCACCTGGCCACTTTATCTGCCTTATTTCTGTGCGGCAGGTGCATTTGCGTTGCTCGTCTGGAGCCATGATCATACCATTGGTTTATCCTTCGAATCACTATCTTGGGCTGTAGCTTTGATAATAGGATTGACAATAGTGCGCCAGGTTCTGGCACTCAACGAAAATTCAGAGCTCTATCATGAGGCACAGCAAGATATCGTTGAGCGCGATTTTGCCCAGCAGGAAGTCATTCGCCTCAATGAAGGGCTGGAGAAAAGAGTTGCGGAGCGCACCTCTCAGCTGGAGGCGTCCAATAAAGATTTGCAGAAACAAATCCAGGTGCGCCAGATGGCAGAGGATGCTCTTAAAGACTCCGAGCGCAGATTGGCAGATATCATAAACTTCTTGCCTGATGCTACATTCGTTATAAACAGAGATGGCGTAGTAATTGCATGGAACCGGGCAATAGAGAAGATGACAGGCATCAAGGCCGCTGACATTCTGGGAAGAGGTAACCATGAATATGCTCTTCCCATCTACAAAGTAAGAAAGCCCATGCTAATCGACATGGTTCTTAAACCCGATATCTCTTTGGAAAGGGATTATGAGCGCATAAAAATGCAAGAAGACGGCACATTGGTAGGAGACTCTTTTACCTCCGATATGCTGGGCAAGCCTGCATATTTATTGGGAAGCGCGGGGGTTCTTTATGACTCAGAGGGTACAATCTATGGCGCCATTGAGTCAATAAGGGATATTACAGATCGAAAAATGGCAGAAGAAGACCTGAAGAGCGCCAAAAATAGAGCGGAATCGGCTACAAAGGCTAAATCGAAATTCCTGGCCAATATGAGCCATGAGATTCGTACACCCATGAATGCCGTCATCGGCATGAGCGATCTTCTCTTGCAGATGGACCCAAAAATCGAGCAACGAGATTATCTGGAGACCATTCGTGGCAGCGGAAATGCCCTGCTCGCCATAATCAACGACATTTTGGATTATTCAAAGATAGATGGGGATAAACTCGAGCTGGATATCCAGCCCTTTGATCTCACCAAATGCATTGAGGTTTCAATTGATCTGGTAGCTGCCAGGGCGGCAGAGAAGGGTCTAGAGCTTACTTATTTCCAGGAGGAGGATGTGCCCACAATGCTTATAGGCGACGAGATCAGGCTGCGTCAGATATTAACCAATCTCCTGGGAAATGCTGTGAAATTTACGGAAAAAGGAGAGGTCATACTGTCGATAAGCTCTTCTCCCTTGCAGGGCGACAAAGTCATGCTCCATTTTTTTATCAAAGATACTGGTATTGGCATCTCCCAGGAAAACCTTGGCAAGCTATTTCTGTCATTTTCTCAGGTTGACTCTTCCACTACCAGGTATTATGGCGGAACCGGCCTTGGGCTGGCTATAAGCCGCAGATTGGTGGAGATGATGGGCGGAGAGATCTTTGTAGAAAGCACGGTAGGAAAAGGAAGCACATTTCACTTTTCCGTTTTATGCGCCGTCTCTATTGAAGATAAGGCGAAGTCGCCTGCTGATCAAATTCTGGCAGGAAAGAGCGTTCTAATTGTAGAAGGCAGCAAATCCGTGCTAAATATGATCACGAATGCTGCAGTGGCCTGGAAAATGAATGCATTGGCAATATCTGGAGGAAAGGATGTTGCAGTGATTCTAGAGAAGGAGAAATATGACTTTGTGATCATAGATGCGGTCTTGCCTGATATGGACCCCGGGCTCTTCTTGAGCCAGATTAAGGCTATGCAAAGCCCTCCGTTTATTGTGATGTTGAGCCATTTAGGAAGCAAGGTAGAGCGAGATTCTTTTGTGAGCGGCTATCTTAGCAAGCCCATCAAGCCTCTCCAACTCAAGCGTCTGCTGGTAAGCATGCTCGTTCCCAAGGATCAGGAAATAAAAGCTGCAAGAGGACAAACTCCGTTGGTCTTGCAGGAAAAGAGGAATGATCTTGTAATCCTCCTGGCCGAGGATAATCCGGTAAATCAGAAGGTAGCTCTCAGCATGCTAAAGCGCCTCGATTATCGAGCTGATGTTGCCGGCAACGGCCTTGATGTACTGTCTTCTCTGGAGAAAAAGGATTACGATGTCATTCTCATGGACATACAAATGCCGAATATGGACGGATTGCACGCAACGCGCTGTATCCGCGAGCAAAAAATGAAAAAACAGCCTTACATAATTGCCATGACGGCTTATGCTCTTGACGGGGATCGAGAGGAATTTCTTAAAGCTGGCATGGACGACTATCTCAGCAAACCGATACGAATGGACGAGCTGAAGGATGCATTGGTAAAATGCGAACGAATCATAAAGAAAAGTGTCTAAATCATCCGATCCTCTTCTTTCTCCTCTATGTAGAGTTCCGGCAACGCATTCATGTACTCCTTAATCATAATAGGAAATGATCTGGATTCCATAAAGCGAAGGCCAAGCTGTTCCGCCCAGCGCTGTATACCCAGGTCTTGAGAGACAACGGCTGCATCCAGCTCTTTTGCTAATAACAATACATCGATGTCAGGAGCGCTGTCCAATATGCCATAGCGCAGAGCTGCTCTGTACTTCTCTCGAAATTTGCGGATTATGCTGCCCACAATCTCCCGCTCGATCTCATCTTTCATATTCGCGAGGCCGCTCTCGCGCTCAGAGAGGGATATGCATCGGGAGACGGATTCCCATATGGCCTCTTCGGAGATGTTCATGCCTTTGTTAATCCGGCTTCTCATGTAGTCGACATATTCGTAAAAAATCTTGGAAGGCACCTTTACCTTGTATCTGTCAGGCGACTTTTTTACCAGCCAGGTATCGACCTTACCCAGGACTCGAGCATCACAATTGTTATGCCTGGCGAAATCCTTGATCTCATTGTAGACAGAAGGATACGGGATGTAGCAGCTGATTCCCAGGTGTAGCCTTCCTTCTGCCACCCGATCCAAAATGGCATTCATTCCCTCACAGATGCTGGCAGCACCTTCGCTCTCCCAGGCTAAAGAGTCCGTGAGGGCGGTAGTATCCAGCACGAACCTCTGGCGTAACATCAAACACTGTAAGGAATAAGTGATATAAGATACCTTCCGATTGGAAAAGATGAATGATTTTCATTAGACTTTAAAAAATGGATAAAAGATAAGCCATTCAGGCCGTCTTCATCTTGGCGACTTCCTCCAGTCCCAGTTCCTTGATGGACTCATCTCTCATCTTGAACTTCTGAATCTTGCCGCTCACCGTCATAGGGAAGTCATCCACGAACTTGATGTATCTGGGAACTTTAAAGTGCGCGATCCTTCCTTTACAAAAAGCCTTGATCTCCTCTGCGCTGGCCGTGACTCCTTTCTTAAGTTTGATCCAGGCCATGATCTCCTCTCCATACTTCTTGTCAGGCACACCAATGACCTGCACATCGCTCACTGCCGGGTGGGTGTAAAGGAACTCCTCAATCTCTCGGGGATAGATATTCTCCCCGCCCCGGATGACCATGTCTTTGAGCCGACCTGTGATCTTGCAGTAGTCCTCATCGTCCAGAGTGCCCAGGTCGCCGGTGTGCAGCCACCCTTCCTTATCTATGCACTGCTCGGTGGCCACCTGATTGTTGTAGTAGCAGCGCATAATCATGTAGCCGCGGGCACATATCTCGCCCGTCTCACCACGGTGGACCATTTTGCCGGTCTTGGGCTCCACTATCTTCATCTCGGTATGGGGCATGGGCCTACCGATGGTCGAAACCCTCTGTTCCAGGGAATCATCGGTGGAGGACATGGTGATGCCGGGCGAGGCTTCCGTCTGGCCGTAGGTGATTACCACCTCTCGCATGTTCATGAGCGTGCTCACTTTCTTCATGAACTCAATGGGACAGGGCGATCCGGCCATGATTCCGGTACGCAGGCTTGAAAAATCATATTTGGAGAAATCGGGGTGCTCTAGCTCAGCAATGAACATGGTAGGCACACCGTGCACCGCTGTGCAGCGCTCTTTCTCTATGGCCGACATGACCAGGACGGGATCGAAGTATTCGGCAGGCAGCACCATTGTTGCTCCGTGCGTCATGCAGGCCATATTGGAGAGCACCATGCCAAAGCAATGATAAAATGGTACAGGTATGCAAAGCCGGTCTTTTTCTGTAAAATTCATGCATTCGCCGATGAAGTAGCCATTGTTCAGGATGTTATGATGCGTGAGAACCACGCCTTTGGGGAAACCGGTTGTGCCTGAAGTATACTGAATATTTATGGGATCGTCAAAGTCCAGGCTCTCCTCTCTCTCCTCTAAAATTTCATCAGGCACCTCATCTCCCATCCTGAGCACATCATCCCAGGACCACATGCCCTGCGGCTTCTCGCCCCTGATCATCACAGCTGTGCGCAGAAACGGCAGTTTCTCGGAGTGAATCTTGCCTGGCTGGGTTGCCCTAGCCTCGGGGCAGACCTCGTAGAACATCTGCACGTAGTCTGAACTCTTGAAGCGGTCCATGAGCAGCAGGGCCTGGGCTTCCGATTGACGCAGAGCATACTCCAGTTCGTGAGTCCGGTAGGCGGGATTGATGTTGACCATGATGATGCCGGCTTTTGCCGTGGCGAACTGGGTGATTATCCATTCTGCCAAGTTTGTGGCCCAAATGGCCAGGCGATCGCCCTTCTTGAGGCCCAGAGCAATGAAACCCTTCGCGGCGCGGTCCAGCTCCTTTTGCAGCTCACGATATGTGTATCGCGTTCCCTGGTGGATGGATACAATTGCGTCGTTATCAGGGTATTTATCCGCGATTTCATCGAACATATCGCCGATCGTCTTTCCAATAAGCGGTTTTTCCGAGCCGCGAAAAGCATAGCTATATGAGACTTTGCCTGGCATGAAATTGCTTGTCAATCGCTAAGGAGATATAACATTATCTTAAGAGAGGTTTAGAGAATGTAAAAAGACCCCAAGAATTAACATACAGGAAGATAAACCAAAATGACCAGATTGTTTGCAGATAGGATGAGTTGTGTCCATAGATCGTTTGTGAGGGAGATCCTGAAGGTGACGGAGGACCCTGAAATCATATCCTTTGCAGGAGGACTTCCCAATCCTAAATATTTCCCGGTGCAAGAGGTTGCAGCGGCCGCAGAGAAGGTTCTCTCTGAATGCGGCGAGGCATCATTGCAGTACAGCACAACGGAAGGTTACCTTCCTCTGAGAGAGATGATCGCGCAGAGGTACGCCAGAAGGGGCGTAAAGGTAAGTGCATCCGAGATCTTGATCACCAATGGCTCTCAGCAGGCCCTCGACCTCCTGGGCAAGGTATTCTTGAATAAAGGTGACGGCGTCATCCTGGAGAGGCCTACCTATCTGGCTGCAATTCAGTCATTCGGCTTTTTCGAGCCTAAATTTCACTCCATAACACTGCAAGAGGACGGAGTTGACCCACAGGCATTGAAGAGGGTTCTCTCAAAGGGTGACTCCAAGCTGTTCTACTCCGTCCCCAACTTCCAGAATCCTACAGGAATAACCTACTCCCGGGATAAACTCAGAGCCGTAGCACAAGAGCTGAGCGAGGGCAGCACGGTCTTCATAGAGGACAATCCTTATGGCGATCTGAGGTTCATGGGCGAGGATCGGCCTTCTATGAGAAATTACCTGGGGGAGAACGCCGTTTTGCTCGGCTCTTTCTCCAAGATCGTGGCACCAGGAGTGCGTCTGGGATGGGTCTGTGCCTGCGAGGAGATCATGGAGAAGCTGATAGTTGCCAAGCAGGCGTCAGACCTGCATTCAAATTATCTGTGTCAGAGGATCTTACATCAGTACCTCAAGGACAACGACATAGAACGGCACATCGCCAAGATACGAAGAGCCTACAAGGATCAAAGGGATTTTATGGTGCAGACCATGCAGGAGACTTTCCCTGAGAACGTCAGCTTCACCAGACCGGAGGGCGGAATGTTCCTCTGGGCGACACTGCCTGAGAGCATGTCGTCTCTTGATCTTTTCAACCGGGCTATTGAAGAAAAAGTGGCCTTCGTGCCAGGTCAGGCCTTCTATGCCGATGGTGGCGGCAGCAATACCATGAGGCTGAACTTTTCCAACTCCAATAACGATAGGATCTTCGAGGGCGTGACCAGGTTAGCAAAGGCCATCAAGGAAGAGGCCCCATAGTTTCCTGGGTCCTATATTTTTTAACCGATAATATTGTCATTTCAACCAACAGATATATCAACCAGTTGATCGTTTGTAAGATGTTACATTTTCGTCGATTCAAAGAGATTTGTTGAGATGTTTTTTGTAGCAGGCTTCGATTCTTTGAATCGATTCAAAAGGTACGTGAATTAAATGTTTGAAAGAAAATATGAAAACAGCGGTAGCGGCAGCAGAGGCGGCTACAATAGCGGTCCCAGAGAAATGACAGATGTAACTTGCTCCGAATGCGGCAAGCAAACCCAGGTTCCCTTCAAGCCGGACGGGTCCAGGCCCGTTTACTGCAGCGAGTGCTACCAGAAGCACAGACCTGCCAGGTCACCTGGTAGATACTAAACATATTTGATTTGAGCTTATCTGTTCTGGCCGCGAACCGGCTATGTGGGGCGACATTTTGCCCCGCAGAATTTTAACATTGGGGCATGAGAATTTAATTGAGCCCAACAGCAGGCAATTCTCGATCCAGCATAAAACATGTTGAGGACTACAAAGTCGGTAGAGTGACTTAATTCAAGAGCAAAGAAGGGCTATTGGATCACCTTAAAAAGCCACTGATTCAAATTTTTTTATAGAAAAACAGGCAGAAGACCCGCTCCCTTTCCCATGAAAAACAAGACTTACGATGTCGATAGATCTTGTTTTTCATTTGCCTCGTATGTGCCATTGTCCTGAGGCACATGGGTGTTTAGGGGGCGGGATGAATACCGTACCTACTGCTATTGAACTTGAAGCGAAATAGATATCTAGTTAGGGGTCCATAAATATTTCGATGGAGCAGGGATAGGGATGAAGACTGCCTACAAGTTC
>JAQTYS010000130.1:0-1576 GCA_028688175.1 Methanothrix sp.
AAAAAGCAACGCGATTTACTCAAATGAGATGGAGTAATGTATTTATCGAATCCTGTCCGGATTTCTTGCGAGATATTCTTTGCTACCTTGGTGTAAAAGACATAATCACAACTAAATTAGAAATTTACGAAAGTCAAGCCCTTGATCCGCATATCAACCGGGAACGATTCAGAGACAATTTATGGGCTTAACCGATGACCAATGAGCTTCAATCCACTACGAGATACAATTGTAGCCACAAGAAAATCCCTGTGGATATCTGCTCCGCAAACTATTTCATTTTCCGCGTTCATCTTCTCCCTTGCCTGATATGGGCAGATAATGATCACTCTTGCGTGCACCTTCACATACGCGTTCAAGGACGCATTTGGGCATACGCGAGATCTTGGTTAGTTTTGTGGCGGGATCATAGTCCCAGCTCACAACGCAGCCTTCACTGCCCATATCAGCCTTGCCTATGACTCTACTTTTTTTTCATACTTTGGGCATGATCCCTGCCAGAGGATCATGGGTGTTTTGTGCACTTTGTGGTGAAAGTCGTAAACCTCAGGGTTAATCCTTCGGCTAACATGTCTAAAGCATCGGCTATCCAGCCATCCCCTCTTATCACATCCTCAATTTCAGATGATGGCCTGCAGCATATTACAAGAGCCTTTATCTTCTCGTTTCTGAGTTCAGTCTTTGTAAAGATCCAAAGGGTTCGACCCACCATTGATGATCTTAGTAATGGCAATTTTTTTTTTTAGAACGTAGCACTTATCTTGCATTTTTCCCGACCCTCATGGCGAGCATCCGATCTCACGCCAGCCCCTCCTCCACCGCCGTTCTCAGGCATCAGCTTCTCCAGCGCCTCCGCCCCCCCCTGGGCGTGATTCTGTAGCGTCGGTATTCCCCCTCCACGATCTCGACGAGCCCGTTCGAGCTGAGCAATTCCAAATAAGGCACCACATTATGGAAATTCCTCTCGTAAAAATAGACAATTTGTGTCTTAATCTACTCCATTATTACACAATTGCATAATTTTGCAAAGGATATGGTCCTTGAATCTCTTGCGTCCCACAGTAGAGGTGGCAAGGATGTTACTATAAACGTTTCTGATTATACAAGAGATGCAACCACTGCTTCGCCAGGACGTGAAGGCCATGGAACGAATAATTGCGGTTTATGGAAGAAAACCGCAATGGTGCAGATAGTACGATGGACGATTGACTAAGACCACTATTACTCTGAAGCAATATGCCGTTCGATGCTATATATTCGAGCTATGTCTTGCCTCTGTAACTTAGCTCGTGGGCCTTGGCTAAGGCAGCATCTGCTTCAGAAGGACGACTGAGAGCCCTAAGAGCGTCACTTTTCCCTTTCCATGAATCAGCATTAGGATTTAGCTCGATAGCTTTCTCGAAAGCATCAAGGGATTCATTTAACTTGCCCATACCGCGGAACGCATTGCCTTTGTTAATCCAGTTATTTCCGTCCGTTGGACTCAACTCGATTGCTCTGTCATAATCCTTCAGAGCCTCCTCTTTTCGTCCCAGGCTGATGAGTGCCCCGGCTCTTGAAACATAATAGCTTGGCT
>JAQTYS010000130.1:1676-7423 GCA_028688175.1 Methanothrix sp.
TTCGTCCCAGGCTGATGAGTGCCCCGGCTCTTGAAACATAATAGCTTGGCTCTTTGGGGTTGAGCTCGATAGCTTTCTCGAAAGCATCAAGGGATTCATTTAACTTGCCCATACCGCGGAACGCATTGCCTTTGTTAATCCAGTTATTTCCGTCCGTTGGACTCAACTCGATTGCTCTGTCATAAGCTTTCAGCGCTTCATCCTGCCTGCCCAGGCGTGCTAAAGCACTTGCTCTAGCGATATAGTAGCTCTGCTCTTCAGGATTAATTTGAATAGCCTTTTCAAACTGCCTGAGAGCCCCGGTGGCATTATTATGATTATATAAAGCCCAGCCTTTGCTGATCCAGACACCAGGATCACTTGGATTTATCAAAGTGGCTTTATCATAAGCTTCTAAAGACTCATTATCCTCTCCGAGCTTTGCCAGTATGCCGGCTTTGGCAACCCAGGCATTGGAGGCTCTTGGGTCCAACTGAATAGCCCTGATGAATGCCTTGAGCGACTCATTGCTTTTGCCTTTACTGTCGAGCGCATATCCTTTAGCTATCCACGCGTTAGGATCTGTTAGATCTTTGCTATACTTCGGATTGCTTGCATAATCTGGATTTATCTTTATAGCTCTGTTATAAGCATCAATTGATTCACTGTAATTACCAAGGTCTTCCAGAATTTCGCCCTTCTTGATCCATACGCTCGCATCCGTTGGATCTAATTCGAAGGCTCTATCAAGCGCTGCAAATGATTCATTGTATCTGCCCAGCAAATAGCGGATATTTCCAACATTTTTCCAGGCAGTTACATATTCCGGATTTATCTCTATGGCATTTTCATAGCTCTGGCTGGCCTCTTCGTTCTTGCCCAGCATCCCTAATATATCGCCCTTCTTGTTCCAGGCCAGCGCATTTTTTGAGTCTATTGCTATTGATTGGTTGTATAATTCTAGGGATTTATTGTAATCGCCTGATCTTTCATAATTGAGCCCTTTTATAATCCAAGCATTCGCATCTTTTAGATTATTAATATTATCTTTGTGCTCGGGATACTTTGCAGATACCATAACAGCTTCATCATATGCGCTGGCCGCATCAGCATTCTTTCCCAGCAGGCTTTGTACATTGCCTTTGTCAATCCATGCCAGTGCCAGTTCCCGATCCAGCCGG
The DNA here is from genome assembly GCA_028688175.1 of Methanothrix sp. Classification (GTDB taxonomy): domain Archaea; phylum Halobacteriota; class Methanosarcinia; order Methanotrichales; family Methanotrichaceae; genus Methanothrix. Next base: position 2,837 of record JAQTYS010000130.1, read on the forward strand.
ATGGCTTTTTCATAAGCTTGCAGGGATTCATTGTACATCCCCATCCGCTCCAGACCACGGCCTTTGTCATACCAGGCATTAGCAAATCTCGGATCTAACTCGATGGCTTTATCGTAAGCCTTGATTGAATCATTATGCTTTCCCAGGGCTTGAAGTACATTTCCTCTGCTATCCCAGGCCTGGGCCAATCCCGGGTCAAGCTCAACGGCTCTGTCATAGGCCTTGCCTGACTTGTCAAAGGATCCCAGATTTTGCAGCGCATCTCCCAGGCTGCTGTATGCCGTTGCCGATCCCGGCTCCAGCTTGATTACTTTTTCGTAGGCTTTGATGGCATCATTGTAAGAACCCAATTCCATGAAAGCATTGCCCAGGTTCTCGTATGCCTCTACATATTTCGGATCCAGCTCGATGGCTTTTTCAAAAGCTCTGATAGATTCATTATACAATTCCCAATACAAAAGTGCATAACCCTTACCGTTCCATGCCTCTGCAAAATTCGGATCCAGTTCGATTGATTTATTATAGGCTTTGATGGCCTGTTCATAGGATTTTATTTTGGTGAAATCGTCTCCTATTTTAAGCCAATCACTGGCTGAGTATCCCTGAGCCAAGGCTATGGGACAGAGCACAAGCAGTGATATCAAGGCTATGATAAATATGCGCTTCATACGGCACCTTAGAACTGGTACTCTCTCTTTGTGAGCTTCGTGTGCTTTGTGGTGAAAGTTGTAAACTCCAGGGATTATAGTTAAAAACCAAACTTTTTATACCAATTTGCTCCTCCAAGAAAGCGTTCTATCCAATATCCTGCAAAGCTTAGCTTTGAAGCATTTTCGAGAAAAGAATCGCGAATTAGGGCCCTCATGTGATCGATATCTCGGACAAAGATACGAGAGATTACCCTCTTTATGCTCTTCCATATATATTCGATAGGATTCAAATCAGGGGAATATTTTGGTAGGAAAACTAGATTAATGCGGTTATCTTTTGCAATTTGTCTCGTATAATCTGCCTTTGGATTTTTTTCCCGTATTGTTATTAGAAATTCACTTACATCTTCTTTTTTTGAATGTTCTTTGAAATCAATGACAGATGTTCCATTGAGCATGTAACAGCCAAATGCATTAGCTTTTATCTTATCTGTATTTTTGCAGATAACTGGTTTGCTAAAAGACCAAAGACGTTGAGTATTTGCCGTTGTTTGTGGCGACGATTCATCCATAATACCAATAATCACTTCTTTGTCCATTATTGGCAAACTTTTTTTAAAATTTCTTCGGCGTTCTTTGGCCTTCGATAATCATGTGTAAATGGTTTGGTGCATCTCATGCCTATATTTTTTATTTTTTAAAATTATTCTTATCTGTTTGCTTGTATATTCTACTTTGAATTTATTAAAAATAAGCTCTCGAATCTCTTCGGTAGTCCATGTATCGTTTTGCTTAAGGAGTTCAACCAGATGTCCTTTCTGGGCATCAGTAAGCTTCGACGGTCGGCCACCTGCATATCGAGGAGTCAAGCCTTCGTAGCCCTTTTCATTCCACCTCTCTTGCCAAATATATCCAACACGCTTCGTTATTCCTACTAGCTTGGCTGATTCAGACACCAATTTCCCTTCATAACGATACTTGGAAAAATACAATCTTCTTAGGACCTTTGTGTCGTCCTCAAGAGTTTTAATCCGTTTGTTAAGTTCATCGATACTCATATGATGTTCAATCTGGATCTCTACCGGGTGTGACATATTATATACTAAGTTAATAATTAGTATAAATAGTTTAGTGCCGAACTATAATCTCTTTGGCTCATGTGTATTTCGAATTTGCGTTCTTGGCAGTCGATATGAAATAACCTCTAAAGCCCCGGCTATCCAGTCATCTCCTCTTATCATGGCCTCAATTCAGACGATGACCGACATAGCCGTCAACAAGCAACTGATTTCTTACGCACCTTCTTAATTTCGATAGTGATTTAAAAGCCTTTCGTATCGCATCCACTTTGCCCAGAGATTTCGGATGCGACGTCCCTCCCGCGCATGACCCAGGAGAGCTCGTTAAGTTTGAGCTCATATTCCTGGTGGCTGGGAATTTTGAGGATGTGACTTGCGCCTCGGCTTTATCCGGAGTTTTTATCACAATCCTTGAAGTGCAATAAGTGCTGACTACTTATTGATCAAGCCTAGCCAGTTACCTTCTCCAGCAACGATCAACATCCTTGGTCGCTCGCGGCCTTGAGCGACGCCCCTTGCAGCGCGCGACAGGCCACAAGGGCCGACTCGCGGTCACCCGGAAAAAGAGCGTGGAATGAATCTTTCAGAGTATCCTACTACGATTACGCTCACCACAATTCACAGGCATAAAATCCGTCGCTGGCCTCATGCATCGCGCCGTCCGCTAGCTTTTATTGATTACATCTAAAAACGTAACTCGATTAAAGTCGCATCGTTTGATTGAAGTCTTAGTTAAGCTGGGGGTGTGAGCGGTGATTGGATACTGGTGGTTTACGGGAATAAAACCACAGAGGCGAGAAGCACACGGAGGACGAACGACGGAGACGACTATTAGCTCTGAAACAGGCAGATGTTTTTTATTCGTTCCTATTTTCTTAGAGCATCTGCATGTTGTGATAATCAGGATGCCAGCATTTTATCCAATCTATATTGAAAAAATCCCTGTCATTCGTTGCCATGCTATTTATTCGATTAATCTTCATTGTTGCCATGCTTTTATCATGTTGAAAAGCGTCTCTGAAATAACCAGTGGAGATACAAATCCGCAATATCTTTCTTCTTCAATTCTCTTAATGAAATTATTGCATTCAGATCCATAGACGCGATCGTTCAAACTTTCTCAGCCTCATACTTCACAGAATAAATAAACGATCGACGGCCTTGGCCGATCGCGGCCTTGAGCGACGACCGAGGCAGCGCACGGCAGGCCACAAAGGCCGACTCGCGGCAGCCCGGAAGAAATGGCGAGGCAATATCCGGCCTCGCTGATATTTGTCTATTGGATAAATCTCTCGAGATCATACCTGAATACGATGCCAAATTAGTTGATATTGTAGGTTATATCAGAATATTTCCCAAAGCCCCAGCTATCCAGTCATCCCCTCTTATCATGCCCTCAATTCAGATGATGACCGACTTAACCGTCAATAGCAGCCGTTTTACTACCTACTCTCCTAATTTCAGTAGTGCAATAAAAGCCTTTCGCAACGCATCCTGCCTCCTGGAGATTCAGACACACCTTGCCCATCTGCGTCTTTCCCATCCCAGATTAAAAGAGCTTTCAGGCCAAGTGTTTTATATCCACAGTACTAACATCTCCAATATGACCGGAAGGGCGAGAAGCGATCTCCTCGATAACGCATATTTCAAAGCGCAGAAAGGCATCAAGATCCTTCATATCAAAGGCAGCCCCTATGAGATGGGCTATCAGCACGGCCATCTTTTGGCCGCAAAAATTGAACTGATGGTAAAGAGAACCCTCCCGGCAACCATAGCTTACATCGCCCAGCAGACCGGCTCGGATCTTGAGCGGGCTCTGGAGATGATTTGCATCGGCGGGCAAAAAGCAGAGCCATTTATCCCCCGGGAATTCAAGGATGAGATGAGGGGAATTGCCGATGGTGCAAAAGACGCCGGTGCGGATGTGACAATGCAGGATATCCTGCTCTGGAATACAAACTATGACCAATGGTGCATCTATGCTCATCCCCATTACTGGCAATGTGACGGCAAGTCAAACACAGATAGCAAGACCAATGCGAATGCTAATTCTCCAATGCCTGTCCCCTCCGGCGGCTGCAGCAGCTTTTCTGCCTGGGATGAATGGGCGGGAGGAGACGGAAGGCTGATCTTTGGAAAAAATGAAGACAATTTCAATATGCCGGAGCAACTGGATAACCGCATGATGGTCATAGCCGATCCTGATGAGGGATTTGGCCACGCATTCATGACCTATCCCGGCATGATCGGTCTTGATGGCGGCCTGAACGAGGACGGATTGGAGATGATGACCCAGCTGAATTCCATGCAAGATGAAAGCATGGAAGGCTGTGGTATTGCCATCTTCACACGATATCTTCTTACCCATGCCGGCACGGTAAGTGGTGCCATCAGGATCTTCCAGGAAACGCCGCGCGCTGCAGGCATTGCCTATCATGTGGCAGACGCCAAGGCCAAAGAGGCCGCTGTAATAGAAACGTCATCAAAGATGGTCTCTGTTCGCTATCCCATGGAAAATGTCAAAGCGCTGTGGCAGACCAATCACTCCAATTGCTATCCCGGCTGGATGGGCTACTCAGGATACAACATGGTAGCCGATCAGCAGCCGGTTAATGAGCTCAAGGATATATCAACGATTGAAAATTGGCAGAATAGCCTCAAGGACCCCTACAATTTTTATGTCCAGGCACCCAGCCGCTTTGAGAGATACGGCCAGCTGATACATCAGTACTATGGCCGGATAAATGTAGAAAACGCCATAAAAATATTAAGCGATTGCTATGATCCTTACACCAGGATGGTCCGCCCGGCCAATTTCCCCTCCTGGACAAACAACATCCTCTGCACCATTTGCGCTC
>JAQTYS010000131.1 GCA_028688175.1 Methanothrix sp.
AAAAGCTCTGTGACGCAGGACTAAGTATAAATGTAGTGGTAGATACATATCTGTTCTTCAAATAGGACGTTTCAGCTATGTGGAATCGAGTAACGGTCATAAAAGGAGATATATTTCAATCCAGAGCCCAGACGCTGGTCAATACCGTGAATTGTGTCGGCATTATGGGCAAGGGCTTGGCTCTGGAGTTTAAGAACCGGTTCCCTGGCATGTATAAGGATTACGTCAGACGCTGCAAAAAAGGACAGGTCAGTTTAGGTGAGCCCTACTTATTCTCACAATTGGAGCCGCCTAATATCCTCAACTTCCCTACAAAGGGCCACTGGCGGTCCGTATCTCGCCTTGATGATATAATCCAGGGACTTCGTTATCTTGAGAAGCATTATAAGGATTGGGGAATCACATCAATCGCCGTGCCGTCTCTGGGATGTCAGCTGGGACAGTTGGACTGGAGAGTTGTGCTGCCTTTGCTCTATGAGCATTTGAGCCGCCTTGAGATTCCCGCAGAGCTTTACATTCCATCCAGTGTGACCATTGACCAGGCCCTCTCGGTAATGGGTCTGGCTGAAGCACCTGTGAGCATTGATAGTCCCGTTCATGTGCCTCCCATGCATCCGGAAAAGCTCAGCTCCGCCTGGGTGGCATTGGTTGCCATTCTGGAGATGATCGAGCGTGAGCAATACCATTACCCGGTAGGCAGAACCCGGTTCCAGAAGCTCGCCTACTTTGCCACAGCCCAGGGAATACCCACGGGCCTGACCTATCGCCGCTCCAGCTTCGGGCCGTTTGCAGAGGAGCTGAAAGGCAATGTTCTTACCAGGCTCATAAATGGCGACCTGATTCGAGAAGAGCAGGTGGGCAGGATGTTCGTTCTCCGAACCGGGGCCGCATACAGAGATATCTTGCCAAAGGTGCAGGAGGATCTGAACAAATGGAGACCGGCCATGGAAAAGGTTGCAGACCTTTTGCTGCGAACCTCCACCATTCAGTCGGAGATTGCGGCTACGGTTCATTTCGCAGCCGGGGATGTAAGGGAGCTCAAGGACGCCACGCCAACGGAGCGAGAAGTCCTGGAAGCAGTTATGAAATGGAAGCAGAGGCGAAAGCCGCCGCTGGATGAAAAGGATGCGGCAGTTGCCATTCGCAATCTTGCCGCATTAGGGTGGATCGATGTTCTCCCCAGCACTGATCTGCCGCTTCAAAGCGATCCGATATATGAAGCAATGATTTGCGAATGAGGGTGAAGCAGATATTTGTTGAGCGGAATCGGGGATTCGGGGTGTGAAATTCGCGGGGCAGTTCCACTACTACTCGTAGGTGCGGAAAACCCGCGGCATGAGGGGAAGGTCGGGGGCCTGAGCCCGGATGAAGGCGAGGTTGAGCTCGGACGAGCAATCTTCTTTTGGCTGGTGAAATGGAAGAGATGGGTGATATCATAGCCACCTTTCATAGAAGGAGTTACAGTGGTCCTTTCCGCCCGTCTAGAGACGATGGCGTTTCCCTTATCCGTTCAATTTGGCAGCATTGCTTTGTTTTTTGTCTCACTCATTCATCCATTCTTCGGCAGGAAGAATTGAGACTGATGGCAAACCTACATCGTCAGATTTATGAAATTGGAACCAAATGAGATCATCCTGATAGGAAAGGTGAGAGGTGCTAAGAGGGATGCAAAAGCAACAATTTTCTGATAAACCAGCAATATTCATAAGTCATCGCGGTGAAGATATTGCTCTAGCAGAACGGCTAGCAACGCAACTAAAACAAGCTGGATTTGAAGTCTGGCTGGATAAATGGGATATCGGCATTGGTGATTCAATTGTAGGAAAGATCAACGCGGGACTAGAAAATGCTCGCTATTTAATTCTATGCTACTCTGAAGCGGGAGTATTATCGTCCTGGATGAGCTGTGAATGGATGGCAACATTGGGCCAGCAATTGAATGGTTATGAAGTCAAAGTCCTGCCTGTCAGACTTTCTGGAGGCAATCCACCTGCCATTATGGCCGATATTAAATATGCCGATCTTGTTAAAGACTGGGATAATGGCATGGTTGAGCTATTGAACGCTATGGGGCGATAGAATGGTATGGACGGTTTTAATTGCTCATGATGAAAGTGAAGAAGAGCTTGCGGAGAAGCTGGCAAGCCCTCTACGCCAAGCGGGCTATGATGTTTGGCATCAGGGAAATGTGCTGGTTGGTGAGAGCATAACAGAAGAAGCCTCAAAAGTCTTGAGCTTGGGTGGGCCAGTAATACTATGTGCCACGGTTACAGCAATTGGAACCGGTTTGCCGAATCGTTTAATCAGTGCTGCGCGACTTGATGTAAACAAACGTGTCTTTGTTATGCAGATGGAAAAAAAGGCCTATGTTGGCGGGGTTACTTTTGGTGATAATGTAGCCATGTATTGGCAAGATAGTGATAAAGCGATAAAGAATCTATTATCTGCTCTGAATCAATATTTCCCGCTCGATGAAGAAAAGGAAAAGGTTCAGCAATATAACGATGCTGAGAAGAGATATTGTGATCTCTTACTAGCGACCTGTGATCTCGTCAATCTTGGTAATCTACCAGAGGATCGCAAAATAGTCCAGCAACCTTTGGCATTGCGCCGTCTTTATGTTCCTTTGAGTGTGCGAATTGAAGTCGAAGCAGGAGATAAATTCAAGTGGGAAGAGTTAGAGAAACGCCGATTAGCATTAATGAAAGGTAATATTGATATCAAAGAAATTAGCCGCGAGCGTGAAAGCGTTTCAGTTGGGGAGAGACTTGCCAAGTCTCAACGTCTTGTAGTATTAGGAGACCCGGGTTCTGGGAAGACCACGCTTACTCGCTGGATCAGCACAGCATACCTTTTGCGTCGCAAGAGAGACCCCGCTTGGAAGGATCTGCCTGATGTCAAGACTCTACCTGATTTTGATTTGCTTCCAATTGTCATTAGATGCCGTGACCTGAAAGAGAATTGTCTGGATGGCTCTCTTGACGATATTTTGCGACATACTTTTAGGAAAGCTGAGTTGACTTTCGCTGAAGCCGGTGCTCTGCAAATAGTCCTGCATAAGCGCTTATGTCAAGGGACTGCCTTGCTAATTATAGACGGCTTAGATGAAATTGCCGATCCATCAATCAGATCTCGTTTTTGCCAGCAATTGGAGAATATACATATCGCGTACCCTAAAGCGCTGATTATTATTACCTCGAGAATAGTTGGCTATCGAGAGATGGGCTATCGTTTGGGGCGCGACTTTGAACATGTTATGATTGCAGATTTTACTCCAAAAGAAAAAGACGACTTTGCAAATCGCTGGTGTGAATTGACAGAACTCCCAGAAAACAAAGCCAATGCTACAGAAGATCTAATCCACGATATTCATAGCTCAGATCGCATAGAGAGAATGACTGGCAATCCGATGTTGCTCACAACTTTGGCCTTGGTTAGGCGCAAGGTAGGCAAATTACCAAGTCGTCGAGCCGAACTATACTGGGAAGCAGTTCAGGTGTTGCTCAATTGGCGCAGCGACGTGGATAAGCCAATTGATACGAATGAGGCCATTCCACAACTGGGATATGTGGCATATGATATGTGTGATCATGGTGTGCAACAAATACGTCGTGATACAATTCTGGAACTCATCACACGAATGCGAAATGAGTATCCAAACTTGCATCAAACCCGCAACAGTACGCCAGAAGTTTTTTTAGCTCGACTCGAGGCTAGAACTGGTTTGATCATAGAAGCAGGCCACACTCACGATCTGGGTAAGGACATTCCCTTATATGAATTTCGCCATCTTACTTTTCAAGAATATTTGGCAGCTCGTGCACTTGTGGATGGTTGCTTTCCTGGGCGAGATGTCAAGCGCAGTTTAGCGAACTACGTAGCCCCATTAGCAGGCTGTGTTACTATTGAAGAGCCATTAACGAAGAAGGGGATTAAGGAGGTTGCGGTAGTTGAAAATTGGCGCGAAGCATTGCGCTTATGCTCGGCCATTTGCCGCAATGACGAGGTAGACGGTGTTTTGCTTGCCATATTGACTCCATTAGAGGGAGAGACGGAGGGAACAAGTCGTGCTCGTTCAATTCTGGCTACGCTTTGTCTGGCCGACGAGCCCAATGTGAGTGAAACAACTGTTCATCATGTATTCCAGACATTTGCTCGCAATATAGAAAAAGATGATGGAAGCGGTCGAATTATAACCGGAGCCGACAGAGCTGCATCTGAAGTGGCCGGAACGCGATGGGCTTCCTATTTGAGCACAGCACTTGCAGGAGAATACTGTAGACGCAAGGATATAGACCGATATCAGGTTGGCAGTCTCTGCGGATTGGTTTGCACCTCAAATGCGCAAATAATTGGGTCTTCATTGGAAGAATGGTTGCAGCATCTTACGAGAAATCTCTTGAATGGGAATGAGCAACAAGTAATCGAGTCTGCACTTGCTTTGATGAGACTGACCTATGAAAAAAACGTAAGTATTTCGCCAAATCTTACTGATGCGTTATTACAGAAGATGGATGGAAGCGAGCCTCAAGCTCAAGCCTCGGCTTGGGCGCTTGCCTGGCTAGTATGTAATATACGGACTAATGATATTTCTTTTCAACCCCATCTTCATTTACCATGGAAAAAACCTGTTTGGATTAAATTTAATTTGAAACTCGATAAAACATCGTGGAAGCCTACTTCTAGAGAAGTTCAATATATTTCATCTGTAATTGGGAATTCTCATACGAACCAAGAGGTATTGAGATTAATTCTTTGGATTATCGAGTATAAATGGAATTTCTTTAAGAGTGGGTCGTTGCTTGCCTTATTGGATCACCCCTGCCCAATCGTGAGATCAAATTTTATTGAAGCATTGGAAACCATTGCAAGTGAAGAAGCCATCGATCCGCTCTTATCAAGACTTGATGATTCTGACGCGAACGTGCGTAAATCTGCGGCATTCACTTTGGGAGCCATTTTATGTGAACGTGCCGTAGAGCCACTCATATTAAGACTTGACGACTCAGATACGAATGTTCGTAGAGCTGCTGCATTTGCTCTCTGTAATATTAACAATGAACGTGCCATCGATCCGCTTATATCAAAACTTGACGACTCGGATGCGGATGTACGTGGAGCTGTTGTATTCGCTCTGGGTGAAATCAAAAACGAACGTGCCTCCGATCCGCTCATATCAAAACTTGACGACTCGGATGCGGATGTGCGTGGAGCTGCAGCTTCCGCCTTGGGAGACATCAAAAACGAACGTGCCATCGATCCGCTCATATCAAAACTTGACGACTCGGATGCGGATGTGCGTGGAGCTGCAGCTTCTGCCTTGGGAACCATCAAAAACGAACGTGCCATCGATCCGCTTATATCAAAACTTGACGACTCGGATGCGCATATGCGTGGAGCTGCTGCTTCTGCCTTGGGCAAAATTAAAAACGAACGTGCCATCGATCCGCTTATATCAAAACTTGACGACTCGGATGCGCATATGCGTGGAGCTGCAGCTTCTGCCTTGGGAACCATCAAAAACGAACGTGCCATCGATCCGCTTATATCAAAACTTGACGACTCGGATGCGTATGTGCGTCAAGCTGCTGCTTCCGCCTTGGGCGAAACTAAGAACGAACGTGCCATCGATCCGCTTATATCAAAACTTGATGACTCGGATGCGGATGTGCGTCAAGCTGCTGCTTCTGCCTTGGTCGAAATTAAAAACGAACGTGCCATCGAGCTGTTTATTTCAAGACTTGACGGCTCGGATGCGGATGTGCGTCAAGCTGCAGCTTCTGCCTTGGGAACCATCAAAAACGAACGTGCCATCGATCCGCTCATATCAAAACTTGACGACTCGGATGCGGATATGCGTCAGGCTGCTGCTTCTGCTTTGGGAACCACCAAAAACGAACGTGCTATCGATCCGCTTATATCAAAACTTAACGACTCGGATGCGTATGTGCGTCAAGCTGCAGCTTCTGCCTTGGGAACCATCAAAAACGAACGTGCCATCGATCCGCTCATATTAAAACTTGACGACTCGGATGCGGATGTGCGTCAAGCTGCTGCTTCTGCTTTAAGCGCCATTAAGAAGAAGGAATTTCTGATCGATCAATTTATTCTCAAATTGAGGGGATTTCTTCTTAGAAATCTTTGCGAGAATGCCGAGTATGGGCGTCACTTCTCATTTGCTCTCAAAGACAAGGCTACTTAACGACCAAGTCTCTACGATGTCATTTGAGTTTCCAAGTTTTTACTGATAGATTTTGTCCATATTTCCCATCTCTCAATTCTCCCACCCCATAGCATTGAATTATCCTGCTAAAGCGCAATCAATCCCACATCTCTTTTCATCCCTCCACCACCTTCGCCACCCCGTCTTCCACCCTGACCCAAACCGATCCGTATCCCTTTAGTGACGGCCTGAAGACTGGCCCGGAATTGTTCATCTGCGCCCTGACCACTGGATCGTAGTATTCAATAATCCATGATCCGTTCTGCTGTGATGTGACGTTTATAGCCACGGCGTAAGCTCTCCAGAAAAAGAGCCTTACCTGGGGCAGCTTCTCGGCCTCACCTATGGCCGCTTTCGCCTGTGTGAGGCTGGAGGCCACGGTTATTTTGGCAAAGGCCGAGCTGTTGGTGACCTTTCTCGTGAGTGAGTCATACTTGTAAACCAGGAACTGATGGCTGTCATTCTCCAGGGCGATCCACGCGAAGGGATTGGAATCCGGGTAGACCATAGCATTCTGGCTGTCAAAAAAGCTCTCTGCAGATGCCTTCCCTTCAATTCTTATCCCGCCCATGATCGCAAAAAAGAGCACAAATATTATTAATATATTTTTGTTGAATTCTATTCTATGCCTCTCTCTGATAAGCTCGGCTAAAACCAGCAGGCTGGCAATAAGTGCCGCAGGCTCTATCTGGGAGAAGATATCCGCCGAATACCTGGCTGCCTGCCAGGGATAAAAGAGTGGAGCGCCTCTTGTGGTCGTATAGTCCACAAGGAGATGCATGAGGACTCCGGCATAGAGAAAGGCCAGGCTTTTTGCGGAAAATTCTAGATCGTATTTGATGAACCTGCCTAAAAAGGCCTTAATTTGCTCCCGGGATGCTAGATAGAAGATAAGCAGAGCGAAGAAGAAGCCAAAGAAGATTGTATGGGTGATTCCTCTGTGCACCAGGAGAAGAGTTGTCGGATAGAGGTTATTGATCAAAGAGAGAGAAACATCCAGGTCTGGAGCGATCCCGCCCAGCACCAGGGCTGCAAGGAGTTTCTTATCAAGGC
>JAQTYS010000132.1 GCA_028688175.1 Methanothrix sp.
TAAATAGGCCAGGTCGGCCCATTCCCAGTGGGCGCATGAGCGCGCGAGCAGCTTTTTATTATTCTCTGGTCCTCTTTGCGGCAGGATGCCTTTTTGCGGGCCTGGTAAACCAGATATGTCTGACTGTTGCTGCCTTCAACTCGATTTTCCTCTTTCTTTATGCCAGAAGCCTCAAGGCTATGCCACTGGCTGGAAACATCACGGTTGCCTTTCTCACAGGTTCCACCTTTCTCTTCGGAGGCGCAGCAGCAGGCGCAGCGGGCCTGCTGGCCAACAAGGTTCCATTTTTACTCTCCTTTCTGGTCAGCATGAGCCGGGAGATCGCCAAAGACATCGAGGATATGGCCGGAGACAAAGCGGGCGGGGCACGCACACTGCCCATCCTGGCAGGCGAGCAAGCCAGCGCGGCGCTGGCCGCGGCCTTCGCTCTGGCGGCGGTAGGCTTAGGATTCTTTGCTCCTTTCGGCAAAGTGTATTTGGCGATAGTAGTAGTGGCGGATCTGTTCTTCCTGCTTTCCGTGCAGAAGATCGCCCGCGGGGATGCGACAGGCTGTCAAAAGGCGCTGAAAAAGGGAATGGCAGTGGCGCTGGCGGCTTTTCTCGCTGCAGCTCTAATCCACTAATCACACGCCCGTCAGGTAGAAAGCAGCCCAGTAAAAGGGATGCTGGAACTTTTCCGACTCACGCAGCCTCTTTTGAGCCTTGGCCAGGGCCTGCACAGGTGACATGTCTTTCACGCGCCAGAGCTGATAGAAGCTGGTCATCAGTTGGGCAGTGCTCTCATCCGATACAGTCCAGAGAGAGCCGATGGCTCCGGCAAAGCCCGCCCGGATGAAGGCGGAGGGAAGGGATACAACCTCGTCCGGAAGCTTAATCCCCGGCACTCCGGTTTCGCAGGCGGAGAGGGTAGCGAGCCTTGCTTCTGCCAGGTGCAACTCAAACAGATCTTTCACGGTCAGGATCTCGTTATTGGCCATCAAAAGGCCGCTCTTCTCGGGATCAATCCAATTGGCTCCTCCATGGCAGGAGAAGTGGGCCACCTCTACGTCCGGCAGCGCCTGGAGCGCCGCGCTGCGGGTTGCTTTTTCGTGCTCAAGGATCCGCCGATTCTTGAATAGAGAACTTATGGCCGACACCTCGGCATTGGAGTTGCGAAGAGGCGAGGCCTTGACTGGCCTAGGCTCGTCTATAGCCAGTAGCCGATCAGCCGCACCAGCATTGCGTCTGGCGTGTGCCAGTGAGCGCGCTGAGGGCACGTAGGAGACAGGCAGATTTTCCAGCAAGTACCGCCGCCGTCCTCCTTCCTCATGCCATGCGGCATGTAGGGGCAGGAGCGATAGCAGACCGGTGGGAATTAGGAATACTTGCTTGGCTTTCAGCGATTGGACAACGCCATAAATCGGCTCCATCACATCCTGCCAGAGTTGGCCTGTAACCATCTCAATGGCATCAAACCACCTCCCTTGAGCCTGAAAATATTCCTCTGTACTGATCTTATTCCCGCGCAGATTCTCCAGGGCCTCTTGCCAGCCGCTATAGGCATCAAACCAGATTTTAAGGAGCTCCTGTAGGCGTTGCTCGGAAAATCTATCCAGATTAACCAAATCAGTGATGGCTTCCTGAGATTCCGAGTGGCGATGGACGATTAATGCTACGCCGCCCGCGGGAGCTGCCACCAAATAGACCAGTGGCTGGCCGGCGATAACCGCAGCCTCAATATCCTGCCAGCCCGCTTCCCTGAGAAAGCTCTCGTAGCCAGGGATGCGACGTATGCGGTTCAGCGCTTCGCTTAACTTGGCACGAGCCTGCATTATCAGATCGCGTAGTTGAGGCAGAGCCTTTCCTTCAGCAGATGGCTCTACTCGCTCCTGAGACTCCAGATTCTGCATGTCTGCGACAGCCTGCCAGTAATCCTTATAGGCCTGCGGGTCCTTTCCCTGGACCCTCTTCATGTCCGCTCGGTCTCGGGCTAATGACAAGCTTAATCCTCGCGCCCTACCTCGTTCCAGAGTTTCAACTGCCTTCATTGCGTCATTGGATCGGGCGTGAGCATAACCGGCGCGCCGGTAAAGGGATCGGGTCTCTGCCAGCTCAGCATCTTTGCTGCCCTGAAAAATGGCTGCTTCATAGAGCAGCCCTGCTGCCGACATTGACAAAGAATAGGCCTTTTTGGCATGGGAGAAACGCTGGACTTCGAGATATATATTGCCTAGACTGTAAGCCGCCGACCTGCATTCGTTGGGAAATGCATCCGGCGTATAAACATTCATGGCCAGGACATAATGATGGATGGCTTGTTCGATGTTATTGGCTCGATCGCCCCGAACGCGGTCGACGTAAGCGTTTGCCAGGTTGTACTGGCTCGCGGCCCAATTTTCGGGAAGGTCCTTCTGAGAGAAATACTTCAAGGCCAAGCTGTAGTGATCCATGGCCTGCTCGATGTTATCAGCCCGGTCGCCCCGGATGCGGTCTGTGTAGGCCGCGGCCAGGTTGTTATGGGTCACAGCCCATCGTTCTGGAAAGTCCTTTTGAGTGTAAACCTTCAAGGCCAAGCTATAGTGATCTATGGCCTGCTCGATGTTATCGACCCGGTCGCCCCGGATACGATCTTTGCAGGCTGATGCTAGGTTATTCTGAGTCATGGCCCACCGTACTGAAAAGTCTTTCTGCGTGTAAACCTTCAGGGCCATGCTGCAATGATGGATGGATTGCTCAATGTTATCTGCCAGACAGCCCAAGATGCGGTCTTTATAGGCGATTGCTAGGTTATTATGGGTCATGGCCCACTGTTCTGGAGAGTCCTTCTCCGTGCTAATCTTCAGGGCCAGGCTGTAATGATCTATGGCCTGCTCGATGTTATCAGCCCGGTCGCCCCGGATGCGGTTTCTGTAGGCGTTAGCCAGGTTGTTCTGGATCCCTGCCCAATTTTCGGGAAGGTCCTTCTGAGAGAAAAACTTCAAGGCCAGGCTGTAATGATCTATGGCCTGCTCGATGTTATCAGCCCGGTCGCCCCGGATGCGGTTTCTGTAGGCGTTAGCCAGGTTGTTCTGGATCCCAGCCCAATTTGCCGGATAGTCTTTCTCATTCCAAACTTTCAGGGCCAGGCTGTAATGATCTATGGCCTGCTCAATGTTATCGGCCCTGTTACCAATTAGAGATCGGGTCAGGCTATTTCCAAGCTCATTTTGCAGCTTCGCCCAAAGCATAGTATTATTGGGAGAGACGAGCTCCAATGCCCGTTGGCACAGCTCTATGCGGTAGGACATATCTTCCAGATGTGTGGGGCTGGACAGCCCATCCAAGATCTTGGAAAGTTCTAATCCCTTCTTTGAAGGGATCTGCTTCGACTCTGATGACCTCTTGGTGCGAAGAAATGCACGAGTCTGCTTTAGCATCTCCCCAATCTCAGCTTCTCCGCTCTTCTCAAAATCGGAGATAAGTTGCCGCAACATGATATCAGCCTCGTCGTCCAAGATCTCTGGGTGATCTTTCAACACCTGCAAGGCTTCAGCCTCGCTTTTGGCCTGAATTAGAGCCGATATGGCCTCAAGGAAATTTTCTGGCTTCATATTTTATCAACTTCTCGCAGGGGTTGCACCCGGTAAGTCTGATTTCCCTGGCTAGAATGAACGATGTGAAGTATTCTTTGAGTCTCTTCTGGACGCCCGGAAATATTCTTCAGCAGACCTTCTTCCTCTTGCGTCATTGCCAAATGAATGGTCAGCTCTTCCATCTGCGTCTCTTTGGAGGGCTGAGCGCCCAGCCAGACGATTGATATCGACGTAGCGGCCAGCGCAGCTACGAAGAGGACTGCGCCGATCTTGAGCCGGAAGCTCTTCTTTCGGCTAACTTCCACAGTAACCTTCTCGATCTCAGTTGGGCTGTTGGTATGAAATTTGAGGCGGTCAGGGAAATAGACATATGCAAGGCAACTTATGGACAGGAGCCAGAGCACAATGGGAAAGCAGATAATTGCCCAGGACAGGGGGCCTGATGCATTCTCATTGAGCTTGAAGAGGGCGAGGGCACCCGTATAAACTGTCAGAAGAGTGGACCCAAGAGCCAGGAAGGACTTGGCAGCTTCATCCAGAACCTTTGGTGATTCCTTAACTATCTCCCGGCCGTATTTCAACCATTCTAAATCCTCTTCAAACGGCTCCTGGCCTTGCACCGGCATATTAGCCCTCGGAAACTGGAACTTCGATTCTGTTGGGATGGCCGCAATGCGTGCATCTACCGATAATTACCAATTGAGAATTGAGTGATTTGAAGGCCTCACCCTGGTTCTTTTCAGTGTCACAATTGAACTCCTTCTTGCACTTGACGCAGATAACCGGAACGATTGCCATTTTAGGACCCTCTTCACATGCCAATCTCAATCATAATCCTAAACTAATCAGGCTTTCGGCTTGGCTGCCTTGAGCAAAAAAATTGAAAAATATTATTAATATTATCTCACAGATTACCGGTGCGCAAAGTTCGCCACTATCGTCTCGCCCACCGAGTTGACCCGCACAAACCCGTACCGCTCGAACTGCACCACATGCCCCAACTCCTCGGCAATTCCGGCTTCGCCCACGCCCTCATCCACGCCATCCGGCTTCATGACCGTAACCCTCGGCCCGTCCACGGGCACCCATTGAATGATTTTGGTCCTCTTGCCCATATCCTTGCCCAGGAAGCGCGCCCTGGCCGGCTCCAGGCTTATAATTTCTACGTTGCATAGATCCTTGAGGCGAATGTTATCTCCCACTTGCAGGCCCGCCAGGTCGCTCTTGCAGATTAAGACCCTGTTCCCGGCGGGAATCTCCCGGAAACCTCGATCTGCTGTGGGATGCAGAGGCGCATGAGCGAAAACGGGCACCTCTCCTTCAATCTCCAGGGTCACGGGCTCCCAGACGAAGAAGCGGCGGTTGGCCTCGGGGTCGATGATCTTGCGGTTCTCGGCATAGATGGAGTCCATGCTGATTGAGATGTCCGTCTCGCCCACGCCCAGGTCGATCATGAACTTGCGCAGCGCCTCGGGCCGGATGCCCCGGCAGCGCATGGCCCGAACAGTGGGGACGCGCGGATCGTCCCAGCCCGTATACTCGCCGGCTTCGATGGCTTTTCTAAGCTTGCTGGTGCTGAAGGAGCCGAACTGATGAATTTTGATCCTGCCCCAGTGGATCACCTGAGGATACTCCCAGCCCAAATAGCCGTAGAGATATCTCTGCCGGCTGCCGCTGTCTGCCAGATCCTTGCCCCGAATGATGTGCGTGGTGCCAAGCAGGTGGTCCTCCACCGCCGACTCAAAGTCGAGCAGCGGCCAGACGCGGTACTTTGTTCCTACCAGCGGATGGGAGGCGGTGACGATGCGAAAAGCGGGCCAGTCGCGTATGGCCGGGTCCTTGTGGTGCATGTCTGTCTTAACCCGCAGGACAGCACCGCCTTCAGGCATGCTGCCGTCGAGCATCTGCTGCCACAGATCCAGGTTCTGCTCGATGCTCTGACTCCTGTGCTCGCACTCTATTCCTTTGTCTTTGTGCTCCTTGAAGACTGCCTGGGCACAGCTGCAAACATAGGCTCCGCCCCGGCGAATCAGCTCCTCCGCAAGGGGATAGTACTGGTCTACCCGCTCGCTGGCCGTGATCACCAGATCAGGCACGGCGCCCAGCCAATTGCAATCCTCCAGATACCAGCCGTAGGCCTCCGGCATGGGCCGCTTTTTCACGGGATCGGTGTCATCAAAGCGAATGATGAACTTGCCGCCATACTTTTTCACATACTCTGAGTTGACGATGATGCCGCGCGCACTGCCCAGAGTCGGCGGCCCATTGGGATTGGGAGCAAAGCGCATGACCACGCCCTTTTCCGCACCCAGCAGAGCGGGCAGGCCCTTGTCAGGCTCCTTCTTTTCCGAGAGCTCTGCCAGCAGTTCCGGGGCGATGGCCTGCAGCCTCTCTTGCCACTCCAACAGGTTGGTCTTCTCTACCCCTGCCAGCACCTCTTTTACCAGAGGCGACAGTTCTTTCGCCCGGGCGCGAAGGTTTGCGTGCTCGCCCAGGAGCTTGCCCATGACCGCTCCGGCATTGGGCGCAGCTTTGTACTTCACGGCATTTTGCAGCGCATACTTTTCTACGAGCTCTCTGATCTGCTCCATTTTTATAATCTCCATCTTGAACAAATTTATCTTTCCACTGCGAACTAATGCATTCTGAAATGTGCCCACTTCATCGCCAATGCTTGAATTACGGAATTGTAAATTCTGAGGCTTTAACTCTGTGGTCGCTAAAGAACTGCTCGCTCAAGCTGCCGACCCATTTCCGGTCGTCCTGAACAGCCGCTCGAATCCCTCCGGCACCTTTTCTACTTGCGGCTCAGCCTTCTGGCTTCTCACCCTTGAACCTGGCCACAAGCCCCTCATCCGGTTCCTCGCCCGCCTGCCGGCAAGCCTTCAGGTAATTTTGCAGCAATTTTCCAGCCAGCCTGCCGAAACTCTGTGGCAGGGCCTGGTAGAAAGGCCCCAGGTGCCCCAGTCCTTCGCGGAACGCTCGCGCCGCCCTGGCATGCTCTCCTAGCGCCAGCAATACGCTGCCGTAGGTCCCCAGGCTCATCGCCAGGTCGGGCAGGAATGCCTGAGCATTAGCTGCCACCAGCTTGCGACGAATGTCAACGGCCTCCAGTGCCGCCTGCAAAGCTTCTTCCCGCCGTCCCAGATCGGAAAACGCATTGCCCAGGTTGTTGAGGCTCATCGCCAGGTTGGGCAGGAATGCCTGAGCATTAGCTGCCGCCAGCTTGCGATAGATGTCTGCGGCCTCCTGCGTGGCGTGCAAACCATCTTCCCGCCGCCCCAGGTTGGAAAGCATGGCGCCAAGGTTGTTGAGGCTCATCGCCAGGTTGGGCAGGAATGCCTGAGCATTGGCCTCTGCCAGCTTGCGACGAATGTCAACGGCCTCCTGCGCCGCCTGCAAAGCATCTTCTCGCCGCCCCAGGTTGGAAAGCATGGCACCCAGGTTGTTGAGGCTCATCGCCAGGCCGGGCAGGAATGCCTGAGCATTGTCTTCTGCCAGCTTGCGACAGATGTCAACGGCCTCCAGTGCCGTCTGCAAAGCATCTTCCCGCCGCCCCAGATTGGAAAGCGCGTTGCCCAGGTTGTTGAGGCTCACCGCCAGGCCGGGCAGGAATGCCTGAGCATTGTCCTCTGCCAGCTTGCGACGAATGTCAACGGCCTCCTGTGCCC
>JAQTYS010000133.1 GCA_028688175.1 Methanothrix sp.
CAATTGTCCTTATTGTGGCTTATCGATAGATCGAGATCTCAATGCTGCTCTGAATATTGCAAGACTGGGATTACAGTCTTTGGCATCAGCCTAGATGCCCGCCAATTCATTGGCGGGAGTGGTCACCAATCCTTATAGCCCAACCGCGAGGAGCTTCTATCATGGCCGGAGCAACAGAGAAAGCCGTAGGTTTATGCATTACGAATCCACACCTGATTTTGACGCCAATTTTCTGAAACTTGTCATTGTCTACAGAATTAAGGGCGATAAAGTTCAATTTTTATATGTAGATCATCACGATTCAGTTTACGAAAGATCGGCAGAGATCCTAGAAGAGATAGAACAAGAAGAGGAATCTTAAAGGCATCTTCGTAACCAAATGAGATGGAGGACGAGGGCAGAATGGCGAGCATACTGATTTTGGGTGGCACAGGGGAGACCGGTTCCTGGTTTGCCCGATACTTTAAGGAAAAAGGATTTGATGTGGCGGTCTGGGGTCCAAGCGGCAAGGTGGAGGTAGCAAAGCAGCTGGGAGTACGCTATGCAAAGGACATGATGCAGGAAGTTGAAAAAAGCGACATTGTCCTGGTCAGTGTGCTTATCGAGAAGACCGTGGATATCATTCGCGAGGTTGCGCCTCACATGCATCCCGGCAGCCTGATCATGGATGTAACCTCCATCAAGTCCGATCCTGTGAAGGCCATGAAGACCTATGCCCCAAAAGGGGTGGAGGTTTTGGGCACGCACCCCATGTTTGGGCCCACCATGCCGACGCTTCGCGGCCAGACCATCATCCTCACGCCTGTAGAAGGTAAGACGGGAAAATGGCTTTCAATCATGCAGTCGCTCTTCGCGGCAGACGGAGCGCACGTGGAAATCCTGGATGCAGAGGAGCACGATGAGATTATGGCGGTGGTGCAGGCCTTAACTCATTTTGCCTACATCGGTATAGGAGCGGCACTGCGCACTCTGGACTTTGATGTGCAAAGATCGAGGAAATTCATGTCTCCGGTCTATGAGATCATGATCGATTTTGTGGGCCGAATTCTGGACCAGAAGCCGGAGCTTTATGCCTCTATCCAGAAGAATCCCAAGGCTGCCGCTGTTCGCCAGACTTTTGTGGCGGAATGCATGCGGCTTAGTGAAAAAGCAGATGCAGGGGATCTGGAGGGCTTCAAGCAGATAATGGTGGAAGCGGCCAGGCACTATAGTGGAACACATGAGGCTCTGGAGAGGTCGGACCGGGTGATCAACGCGCGAATCGGTGAGAAAGAAAAAGCATGCGCGCCCCAAAATGACGATGCTCTCTAAAACCGAAATTATGCTATTTTATTTCTTCCAAAACTCCGGCACCAGCAGCATAAGGGCGGTCACTATCTCCAGCCGACCGATCCACATGCAAAAAAAGAGCAACATCTTTCCGGCGGGATGAACTTCAGCAAAGCTTAACATCGGTCCAACGCTGCCAAACCCCGGCCCGGCGTTTCCCAGCGTAGTCGCCACTGCTGAAAGGATAGATTCAATGTTCATGCGCGGATCATCGTAGCAGATGATGGCCAGGAGCAGCGAGGCTACGGCGAAGATGAATATATACGTGGCTACGAAGATATTGCTGGGCCTCAGCACCTCGTCCTTAACTGAAATTCCCCCCAGCTTCAGAGGAATCACTGCCTTGGGGTGCAGAGAATGAAGCAGCTCGCGGTAGACGCTTTTTAAAACCAGCAGTATTCTTACCACCTTAATGGCTCCGCCTGTGGAACCGGCACACGCTCCAATGATCATGAGCAGCAGCAGAGTGAATTTGGCCGCCGCGGTCCACTGATCGAAATCCGTCGTGGCAAAACCGGTGGTGGTCATGACGGAGACCACCTGGAAGCCAGCTAGCTGGATCTTGCGTATGATGTCCCCCTGCAGGCCGCCCCAGAAAACAATAATCGTGGTAGTCGCCAGGACTATCAAGCTGTAAAATCGAAACTCTGCGTCCTTGAAAAGAGCCTTCCTATCGGAGTTTATCATTCTGTAATGCAGGGCGAAGTTGGCCCCGGCTAAAAACATGAACAATGTGATGATGCCATCAACAATCCCGCTTTTGTAAGCGGCTATGCTGAGGGCCTGAGGAGAGAAACCCCCCGTGGCCATGGAGGCAAAAGTATTGCAGAGCGAGTCGAAGAGGGGCATTCCTACCGCATAGAGGAGCACGATCTCAGCCACGGTCATAAAGATGTAGACCACCCAGAGCACCCGCGCGGTCTGCTTTATGCGCGGAGTGAGTGCATCCTTATCCGGACCTGGCACCTCTGCTCGGTAGAGCTGTCGTCCAGCCACTCCCAGACGAGGCAATATAGCCACGAATAATAGTATTATGCCCATTCCCCCCAGCCACTGGGCAAAAGACCTCCAAAAGAGCAGCCCCATATAAGTCTCATCAGGGCTGCGGCTGATTTGCAGCCATGTGCTGTTGGCAATCAGGATCCTTGCGCTATTCTCCAGTTGGTGCGCCAGGCTGCTGTTGGCCAGAGCTCTGTCGATGATCCAGTAACCTTCTGCATTTGACTGCGTAAGTATGGAGGAGCCGGTAGTGGTAAAGGCCGACATGGATTCAAATAAACCATCGATGAGGCTGGTTCCCAGGAAGATGTAAGGCAGAGCGCCGAAAAATGCCGCACCCAGCCAGCCCAAAGAGACAAGGGCAAAGCCCTCTTTGAGACCCGGCTCCTCGCCCGAAGAGAGCCGTCCCAGAGCAATTCCGAAGGCCAGAGTGAGAAGAGATGTCACAGCAAAGGCAATCACGCCGCCAGTCTCTGCATAATAGGCAGCAACAGCTCCGGGTATAAGCAGCAAGACCGCTAAAATCTTAAGAAGCGAGGCAAAAAGCCGAAGAAATACCCTGATCCTC
The DNA here is from genome assembly GCA_028688175.1 of Methanothrix sp. Classification (GTDB taxonomy): domain Archaea; phylum Halobacteriota; class Methanosarcinia; order Methanotrichales; family Methanotrichaceae; genus Methanothrix. The sequence continues at coordinate 2,897 of JAQTYS010000133.1, forward strand.
ATTGAACAATATCACCCTTGGGGGCCGGGGTGCATCCTCCTTTTGTCGGCAACTCTCCGTTCACCCTGCTATAAAAATATGTGCCTGGACTGAAATCAGGATATGAAATCAGGATATGAAGAGCTTCTTTACCTTGGCGACGACCTCGGGCATGGACATAACAAATACGCGGTCACCTTCTTTGACCTTAAAGCCATCATCGGGCATCATCGGCCGTCCATCTCTCAAGATCATGCCCACCATGGAGTCCTTGGGCAGTTCTTTGGAGACGCTCTTTCCTATGATTTTAGCTCCTGCCTTGGCTATGAAATCCACCAGCTCCATTCTCTCGTCGCTCAGGGTTATCACCTCTTCTCCTCCGCTTACCCTTTGCAGCACGGCATCAGCAGTTACCTGACCGGGGCTGACGGCTCTGTCTACTCCCACCAGCTCGAAGAGCTTTATGTAATCATATCTGTTTACTCGAGAGAGGATTTTTTTGGCACCCAGTTGCTTGGCAAGCAGTGAGCAGAGCAGGTTCTTTTCATCCAGGCCGGTGACAGCGAAGACCACATCCATGAACTCTGCACCCTCTTCTCTCAAGAGCGAAATATCGGTTCCGTCTCCATTGAGGATCATTGTACGGGAGAGCTTGTCTGCAATCTCCCTGCACCGCTCTGTATTCACTTCGATCAGTTTCACATCCAGCCCCATCTTCTCCAGCCGGCTGGCCAGATAAAATCCAACCATTCCGCCTCCGACGATCAGGGCCTTATGTGGTGAGGACTCTTCGTGAAGCATTCTTCTCAATTCCGGAAGCGATTTCGGGTCGCAAAGGAGGAAGAGATGATCATCGGAAATGATCAGATCTCCTTTCGTAGGTATGCTGACATCACCTTTTCTGTTTATAGCCATGATTTTGCAGCCATCCGGAAGGTTGACATTGACCTCTCCGACTGGCCCCTGAAGAGGCATTTCTTCAGTGACCTTGAACTCAATCAACTCTACCTTGCCTCCAGCCAGCTCCCTATCCAGGAGCATAGACGGAAAATACAGAGATCTAGCCAGATCTTCAGCCATGGCCAGCTCCGGACAGATCATATAGCTTATGCCTATCTCTTTTCGATCCTGAACAGGCTGATCAATGTACTCCGGATTGCTGACTCTGGCAATGGTCTGGCGCACACCTAGATGGCTGGCTATGATGCAGGTGATTACATTCACCTCATCGTTGCCGGTAACAGCCGCTACTATGTCCGCTTTATTGATGCCGGCCATAATGAGCAGACGGGCGTTGGCGGAATTGCCCTGCAAGACCTTCACGTCCATGTCCTGCAGCCTGGCGCAGGCTGCAGGATCCTTGTCTATAACGGTTACATCATGATCCGCGTAAAGCTCGCTGGCTATGAGAAAACCTACCTCGCCAGCTCCGGTAATTAGAATACGCATGTTATTTCCTCCATAGTTCTGGAATAAATAATAAGAATATGGGCATCATCTCCAGCCGTCCAATGTACATAGCAAAGAAGCCGATCATCTTGGCAGCATTTGACATTTGCGACCAATCAAAGGCAATAATGCCAAAGCCCGGACCCACGCCACCCATACAGGAGGCTATTGCCGAGGACACGACGGTGAGGTCAATTCGCGAATCACCTGACGAGACCATGGCCAGGACCAGAGAAAGCGCCAACCAGACTGCCAGATAGAAGAAGGAGTAGAAGAGCATGGGCCGGAGAACCTCTTCCGAAACTCGAGCCTCACCCAGACGAACTGACATCACAGCATGGGGATGAATCATATGGCGAAGTTCGTTATAAGCATACTTGCAGCCCACCAGAAGCCGTCCTACTTTAATGCCTCCGGCGGTCGAGCCGACGCACCCCCCGATGAGCATGACCATGATCATAGCCAGCTTAGCAGCAGTAGACCATTTATCGTAATCCAGGGAATTGACAAAGCCGCATGTTCCCATGAATGAAATTACCTGGAACGATGCAAACCGGAAGCGCTCTGCGAGGCCCCCATCTATCCCGCCAAAGAAGAGCAGGACTGCGGTGGCGATGGCCAGGATGGTGATCATGAACCTGAATTCTTCATCCTTGAACCAGGCCAGCCGATCTGAGGTGAGGACTTTGTAGTGCAGTGTGAAGCTGGACATCCCCAGGACGATAAAAACGGCGACAACTGCCTCGATTATGGGGCTGGTGTAAGCGACGAGACTGGATGCCTGGGGAGAGAAGCCGCCTGTCGCCAGTGTGGAAAATGCCGTGCATACTGCATCATAAAAAGGCATTCCTGCAGCGTAAAGCAGTATTATTTGCAGTCCGTTTAAGAGCAGATACACCTTCCAGAGAATTCTGGCAGTGGCTGTGGCCCGCGGCGTGATGGTATCCTTGCTGGGCCCAACAGTCTCGGCTCGGTAGAGCTGGCGACCAGCCACGCGCAGTTGGGGAAAGATGGCCACAACCATCAAAATTATGCCCAAACCTCCGATGAGTTGCTGGAAGGAGCGCCAGAAGAGCAGGCCGTAAAATGTCTGACTATCTACGGTCCGGAAGGCGATATTGTAGCCTGCCATGTCGCCGGTCACTCCATTGATAAGAGCGGCACAGATACTATTATTGACCTGAGTGGAATTGACAATATAGTACCCCAGGGCGTTTGACTCAACAAGAATTGTAGCACCGGTTGCCGAGAAGCCCGATACGGATTCAAAGAGAGCATCGACCGGCCCCAGGCCCAGAAATGCAAAGGGCAAAGACCCGAAGAACGTGGCAGCAAGCCATCCCAAAGAGACGGCGGCAAAGGCTTCTTTGCCACCCACATCTCCTTTTGTTCCCAGCCTACTGAGGATAATGCCTGTGCCTATGGATAAGAGAGAGGTCAGGGCAAAGGCGGCAATCCCACTTGTTTCATGGTAGTAAGCCGAGACTATTCCCGGCACCAAGAGCAACAAACCCATGATCTTCAGCACAGTGCCGATGATATCAAAGACGATTCGAAGCTTCACTCTCCCTTTCCTCCTAATTCAAGCTCGATATTTCGGCAAAAGGAGCGGAGAACTAGGTTCGAGCATATGGGAATAGATGCAACTTGCTAAGAAAAATGTTCTCTCCTGCAAAGCGTAGCAGCCTCCATTGGTATTCATCCTGGCACATATGGATTTGCCGCCAACGTATCTCATCAAGATAAAATGGTCGCTTAAATTTTTCAAGGTTTCAAACCTCTATCTGAAGCTCGCTGTCATAGAGATCTTGGAATATAAGAGTTTTGTTTGATTCATCATTTTCTCCGGTCCAAAGCTAGGGCCAGGACGTTTGTGAATGCTTCCAGCAACCTTTTCTGCTCAGGCTGCAAGAACTGCTCCTCTTTGCCCAGTCCCACGCCCAAGACACCGATGGTGACCTCTTTGGTCTTGAGCGGCAGGTAGAAGAGAGTCGCTGAGGAAAGAGTCTGCGTGCCGTGTCCTGCTTCCTGGCCGTGTCTGAGGACCCAGGTGGCCACACCCAGCTTGCGCTCATCAAATATCAGGTGTTCTCCTATCTTGGCCTGTTCATTGAGCCGTCCGGTTTCATCGGGCAGCAGGATCATCACTTCACACTCGAAGGCCTGTGCAATCTCTCGAGCAGCGCAGCTTAAAAGCTCCTGACTGTTTCCAGCAGCCATGAGGTTGCGACTGAAGGAATAAAGGGCGGAGACAAAACGTTCCCTTTGCCGAGCGCTCTCGCCCTGCCATCTCACCATATCCGCCAGAAAGCTGGTTATTATTCCTACTATTACAAAGACTACGAATACGGGCAGATAACGCAGATCATCAACCGCCAATGTCATACTGGGAGGCACAAAGAAGAAATCAAGGGCGGCTACCGTCAGTAGCGACGTGGTCAGACCTGAGCGCCTGCCCCAGGTCATTCCACTGTATATTACAGGCAAAAGCAGAATCATGGCGATATTGATGAGGCCCAACCAGCTTTGCAGCGGCCAGCAAAAAGCGACTGTTGCCGCTACAATCAGGAGGTTGCCGGAGAGATGCCGCCAGTTCATGTCACTTGCAAGCGACGCAGCATCATGTTCGGCTTGTTCGGCCCGATCGGCTTTTGCGCTGCCTATGACGAGCACATGGATCAGTCCGCTATGTTTTATAATCTCATTTACCACGGATCCTCTCCACCATCGGTTCCACAAACGGCGACGCGGCAATCCGACGATTATTACCGTGATATTATGCTCTCTGGAGAAGGCGATGACCTCCTCAGCGATATTCTGGGCGCTCAAAACCTGGACCTTTGCGCCCAGCTCTCTTGCCAGCGTCAAGTTACGCGCCAGTTGATCCCGAG
>JAQTYS010000134.1 GCA_028688175.1 Methanothrix sp.
GCTGGCTGTTCATCCAAGAGAAGAAAGAGCCTCTGAGCAGCAGCTCTCGTCTGGGAGAGCTGCTTGGAGACCTCCACCACGGATGTTATGCAAGCAAAGACACTTGCCGCCAGGATCATGGAAATTGGCAGAAAGCTTGCCGAAAGGGAATTCTGGCGGACCAGAATGCTGGCGCAAAGTAAAACTGCAAAAATTCCTGCCGAGACAATGCTGGCGCTCGCCGCACTTTGCAGCCCGATGTTGCACGCCTGCCTGGCCTGCAAGCCCAGCAGAGCCTCACTGTCCCTGGAGAGCTCTTCCTGGCATCGCTCACTGTAGCCGAAAGAAAGAATTTCCCTCATTCCCTGCATGCTGTCCAGCACCTGGGAGTTGAGATATGCCAGTTTTGCCCTCAGTCTTTCTCCCAGAACAAATCCCAGTCGGAAGGCAAGCTCTGGCATAAGTATGAGCAAGATGAGAAATATCAGCAAAACCCCTGCCAGTTGCAGGTTGATAGCCGCCAGGGCGGCAAGGGCAAGAAGTGGGACGATAAAAGCCACTGTAGCCGGTCCGGCAGTGTGAGCGAAGAAGAGCTCCAGCATCTCTACATCCGAGACTGCGGTGCTGACCAGATCACCTGTGCGCCGCCCGATGAGTCTTGCCGGGGCCAAGGGCTCAATCGCCCTGTAAAGTTCATCTCTCAGGCTAACCAAGATGCGGAAAGCTGCTACATGAGATAGATAGGGACCCAGGTAACCGAAGGTCCCTCTGGCCAGGCCGAGGATGATCATGCCCGCAGCATAAGGATAAAGCTCGATTGTTGCCTTGCCGGCAACGGCCTGGGAAAAGAGTGCTGCGCCAAGAACGGCAACGCCAATGCCCGAGAACTGTCTTAGGATCTCGGAAAGGACGGCCAGGCTCATCAGGCCCAGATGTGGCCGGATAGGATGCAGCAGCCGGCGAAGCTGTGACTTGGCATCAAAAAGACCTCCCATCATCATTAGCCTCCGCCCATCTCTGCATTGTCGTCGTCTCTTTCCAGGCACAAAGCCGCCACCAAGCGGGCATAAATCCCTTTTTTGGCCAGCAGCTCCTCATGGGTGCCAAATTCTGCTATGCCTCCTTTTTCCATAACCAGAATGCAATCGGCCTTTCTAACTGTGCTAAGCCGGTGGGCGATGATTACTACTGTGCGCCGGGATTGCAGGCGGCCTAACGCCTTTCGTATAGCTTCTTCATTCTCAGCATCGATATTGGAGGTCGGTTCATCCAGGAGAAGAATGGGCGCGTCTTTGAGCAGAGCGCGGGCGATGGCGATTCTCTGCCGCTCGCCACCGCTAAGGCGGATAGCGCGCTCTCCAATAACCGTCTGGTAACCCTGGGGCAGCGCTGAAATAAATTCGTGGGCATTGGCAGCTTTTGACGCTCGAATCAGCTCCTCATGGCTGGCGTCGGGTTTGCCCAGGCACAGATTTTTCTCCACGGTATCGTTGAAGAGGTAGGCTTCCTGGGCTACCAAGGCCATCTGAGAGCGCAGGAATTGCAGAGGAAGACTGCGAACATCATAGCCACCCAGAAGCACTCTGCCCTTTTGCGGATCATGGAAGCGGAAGAGAAGATCGATCACCGTGCTCTTGCCTGCTCCCGTTGCCCCGACAATTGCTACCGTGGTTCCCGGCATCACCATAAAGGAGATATTCTGCAGCACTGGCCTCTCTTTGTGGTAGGCGAAGTTCACGCCCTGAAACTCAATGCTCGGGTTTAATGCAGGGGGAGCTATAGCAGAAGTCTCCCGGACACTGGGTTTTTGGTCCAGAATATCGAAGATAGCGCTTGCCGTTCTCTTTCCCAGCAGGCTGTAGTGATGATAGAGCAGAAGATGGCTGACATGCTCATAGAAGAGAGAGCCCAGCAGCAGGACCATGACCAGCTTATCCATCTGCAAGCTGCCCTGGCTAAGGCGAAAAGAGGCGATGATCAAGGTCATGGAGTATCCCAAAACTGGGACGACCTCGGAGACGAAGCTCGCCCCGAAGTAGAGCCGCAAGCTTTGCACCAATGCCCTCTCCAGGTTCGTGGATCTATTGTGCAGCTCTCGCCCCCGGATTTCTGTCTGATGAAAGAGTTTAAGGGTGGTCAGGCCCTGCAAGCTCTCGGCAAAGTAGGCGGAAAGCTCCCGGTATGCCTCCCATGCTCTTCTGCCCACTTTCCACTCCTCCAGGTTGGTGAAGATCAAGAGGGAGATGGGGACCAGGGGAACAAAGGCCATGAGGACAAGGGCGGAGATGAAGTCGACATAGAGTGCAAACCACAGGAAGAGCAGAACGGGCATTACCAGGCAGAGGGTGATGTAAGGAATGTACAGCCCCACATAGGTTTCCAGTGCTTCGACTCCATCAACAATCGTGGTGGTCAGAGAGCCGGTATTATGTAGCTCAATAAAAGAGGGACCTAAATCTAAAAGATGATGGTTGAGTCTTTTTCGTATGGCGCTCTTGACCAGGGCGGCAGAGCGCTGGGAAGTAATGTCTCTGGAAGCTTCGGCCAGAGCTCGCAGGATCATGGCCGCCAGCATTCCCAAGAAGAGATCAAACATGGAGAAAAGGGCGCGTCCGTCATATACGCCCACGATTATTCGGCCTGCCAGAAACAAAAGTAGGATGTTGGCCAGAGATCCCATCAAGCCGGAAAAGAAGGTAAGGGCAATCCAGCGCCTGGCACTGGGAGCAAACTGCAGGATCCTTTTATCAATTAAGCCTTGCATAGTCTATCTCTTCTCTGCCGCAGCCCTTTATCTAAGGTACGGAATTGCTCACAGCATCATACTTATTAATAAATCTATCGCAAGAAATAATATAAATTAATCGTATTAGCTTAATCTCAGAGACGGCGACGGAATCATCCATGATAAACAGGTGTAAAGGAGCAATCATGGGTGAGGAGAAATGTCTCTGATCCAAAGCACCTCCCTGCCAGTAATGGCCAATACTAGCACTTCACCATTAAAGCATATTTTTTAAAAATTAGTAATATTTATTATCGAAAAGCTTATAAATTTTTAGCCTTTTATGCATATCAATTATGGATTTATAACATAAATGCAGCAAGCTTTCAGTATGCTTAGCCGGCATAAGGAGACGAGGTAAAAATGAGAATAAATCTATCCCCAATAGCCATCCTGGTGCTCTGCGCCCTTGCGCTGCCCATAGCATCAGGATCTGCCCCTGTACTGCACATCTTTGGCAATGCCAACATGGATGCAGTCGTTGATCAGTCGGACGAAGCTTTCCTAAGCGCCATAATCGAGGGAAAAGAAAAATCAAGCGAACTGGCCGATGCCAATTTCGACGGCAAGGTTGACTCCCAAGATATATCCCAAGTGGAGCAGATCATTAACGGAACTGAGAAGAACCTCACTATCCTGGACGGCAACAATTTGCCCATCACCATTAAAAAACCGGTGGAACGAATTGTAGCAGAGTACCTGGACAATGCCGATCTGATGCAGATCCTCAAGAAGACGGACAAGGTAGTGGGCGTAGACCTGGCCGTGGCCAAATCCCCGGCAGAGTTTCCGAAGCTGTCCAAGCAAACAAGCGTGGGAGCCATGCATAAGGAGCCGGACTACGAGAAGGTTCTGAGCCTTAATCCGGATATCCTTCTAGTCTTTTCCAACGTAACCGAGGAGAAGAAGAAGAACCTGCCCGGAGTTTGCGTGCTCTTTGCCGGCCTTTACTATCCCGATCTGCTCAATCCGGAGACATCTGCGTTCACAGATGCCGTGCGCAAGCTGGGATACGTTCTGGATGCCAGACCGGAAGCGGAAGAATATATTCAGTGGCATATAGATTCGCTCAACAAATTAATGGAAACGACAGGGAAGATCCCAGATAGCGAGAAGCCGACAGTTCTGGTGGCTGCCTATCCGGAAGCTGACGAGAAGACCATATTCACCTTTGCCAAGATCGACACCCTAAGCAGCATGGTGGAGTTAGCTGGGGGAAAGACCGTGGCTGCCAACCTCCCTGACTTTATAAAGTCTACCTATAGAATCGAGGTGGATCCGGAGTGGTTGCTGCAGGAAGATCCAGATTATATTGTCCTTTTAGTAGTTGCTACAACCTACAGCGGACTGGTGCTTGATCCGCCCAGCGGATATGATGCAGATAATGCCACAGGAATGAAGCAGGCGCTGGAGGCCTTTATGAACCGTCCGGAGTATGCCAATCTCACTGCCGTTCGAAACGGCCATGTCTACATCGTGAGCGGCAACATGAGAAATGATGCCAGCAAGGGCCTCATCGGTGCTGCTTACCTGGCCAAGATCTTCCATCCCGACAAGGTAAAGCTCGATCCCGAGGATCTGCACCAAGAGTATATGCAAAAGTTCCTGGGGCTGGACTACGACCTGGACTTGCATGGCGTTTTCATCTATCCGCCGCTAATCGAAGGCCAGGGCAAGCTGGAAGGTGTGCCGGATAGCTATTACGATATGGCAGTAAAGAACATAGCTGCGGGAGCATAAGAAGGCAGGTGGTAAAACAAACCACCTGGCCCATTAAACCCCTTTCACCCAGATTCTTCCTTTTTAGGATAGTTAGTAATAATTTATTTGATTTAGTTATGATTATATAGTAAAATGCTCTAGAGAAAGATGCTGCTGTTGAAGGCCGCCCACCCATTTGCAGTTGCATAGCGGGCTGCCCTTCTCGCAGAAGGAGACTATTAGATGAGATACCCGATAACGATAATGCTGGGACTTTGCTTTTTAATGCTGCAGGCCTCAGCCGGAGATTACGTCTTGCACATCTTTGGCAATGCCAATATGGATGACACCATCAATGAAAAGGACATAGATTATCTTAAAGAGATAATAACCGGAACAATCAATACTACAATACTCTCTGATGCCAATTATGACGGCAAAGTCGATGAAAAGGACATAACCCAGGTGGAGAAGATAATAGATGATTCGCAGGATAATCTGACCATCCTGGACGGCAATGGAAAACCGGTCACCGTCAGGCTGCCAGTGGAAAGAGCCATAGTTGAGCATCTTGACAATTCCGAGATGATGATGATCCTCAAGCGGACCGATCAGGTGGTGGGTGTGGATCTGGCTATGTCCAAATCAGAGAAGGAGTTTCCGCAGCTGGTCAAAAAGACAAGCGTGCCTGGCTTTTCTCCCGTCAAGGATCCTGATTATGAGCTGGCTTTGAGCCTGAAGCCTGATCTCTTGCTCACCTTCTCCAACAATACAGCCGAGAAGGTGGAGATGATGCTGGGAGTACCAGTGGTCTTTGCCGGTCTTTACTATCCCGACCTGATCAATCCAGAGACTTCATCGTTCACTGATGCGGTGCATAAACTGGGCTACATCTTGAAGGCAAGAGAGAATGCAGAGGAGTACATCAATTGGCACATAAACAAGATTGATGAGATCAAGTCTTTTACAAAGAGCATGCCTGAGGAAGAAAAGCCCAGAGTACTTATTGCCTCCCTGCCTAAAGAGGGAGATAAATCAATCTTCACCTATGCCAAGATCGACACTTTGAGCCAGATGGTCACATTGGCCGGTGGCAGGAGCATCGCTGAGGATTTGCCCGCATACTTACAATCAACTTACAGGGTTGAGGTAGATCCGGAATGGGCCATAGAAAATGATCCGGATTATATAATATTTATCACCATCGTACTCACTCCACCCATAGGATACGACTCGGATGATATCACAGGTATTTCGAAGGCTCTTGATGCCTTCAAGAGTAGGCCGGAATATGCCAACCTCACCGCCGTTCGAAACAACCATGTCTATATCATCAACGGAAATTTGAGAAATGATGCCAGCAAGGGCCTTATCGGTGCAGCCTATCTGGCCAAGATCTTCCATCCCGACAAGGTAAAGCTCGATCCCGAGGATCTGCACCAAGAGTACTTGCAGAAGTTCCTGGGGCTGGACTACGACCTGGACTTGCATGGCGTTTTCATCTATCCGCCGCTAATCGAAGGCCAGGGTAAGCTGGAAGGTGTGCCGGATAGCTATTACGATACGGCGGCAAAGAACATAGCCGCGGGAGCATAAGAAGGCAGGCGGGAAAGCAAACCGCTTGGCTCCATTGAACCCTTTTTTATGGAAACCGAATAGGTTAGAATTTAACCCCCCTTAGCTCACATCTCAATCGATAACACTAATAGTAGAAAACTTAATATTATATCATATTACAACTAGCATTTCATATCATGAAGGTGAAATAATCATGGCTGAGAAGAGAAATTTCGCCCTCAGGGACGCCGAGGGCAATGAGACTAGCGTCTTTGCAGGAACGGCCCCTCGGCAAGCAGCCCTAAAGGCAGCTACAAGAGGATTCACAGATATAAGGCTCAGAGAGCGGGGAACCAAAAAGGTTCATGTATTCCTGGGAGAGAGAAAACTGATAAAGAGACCGAAGAAGGCCCCGGCCTGGATGCCCAAAAAGATCTGGAAGCCTACTGTAAAGAAGATCGGCATAGAAAAGCTGGAGGAAATTTAAGAATCCTGAAAGATGGATAAGAAGGAGGGAGGAGAAAGTCAATTGGATGTAGGAGGGATATTTGGCCATCGACTTTCGCCAATACACTATACGTCAATTACCGAGATAAAAGGCTTTCGCTTGCTGGGCAGCAGCGCGAAGGAATCTAACACAGCCTCCGAATTACCGGAACCATTTTTTCAGGTATTAGCGCGAGACCCGGCGGATTGCTGCGCCATTTTACAGCGCGCAACTTTTTAGCCCGCAGAAGTTTTCAGCCCCACAATTCAACGGGAAAATCGATCAAAAATGATAGGAAAAGGTTAGCTGAAAGCCAAGCACAGAGTGCCGGCTCAAGCAGAAATCTTGGTCTTGGCGATGTACTTGATCAGCTCCGAGCTGATCCTGGCCTTTCTCTGAATCTGATTGGCCACCTCGTCAGCTGATGCCCCGCTGGCGGCCAGGGCGCGAATCTCCTCCAGGGTGGCATCCTCCACGGTGAAGTACTCGTCCAGGTCTTTTCTGTGGCCCCATACATCGCCTTCCAGCATATCAATGCCCTGCATCTCCAGGAAGACCTGGATGGCATTGGACATGGTCTTGCGGTAGGACGGCGGGACCTGAATCATTCTCAGCCTGGGGCATCTTTGCATCAGGTTAAGGAAATCTACATTACTGGCCCGAAAAGCCAGGTGAACTGTCT
>JAQTYS010000135.1 GCA_028688175.1 Methanothrix sp.
TGCATTGGTATCGAGAATGACCTTTATGCTACTGGTATCGATGTATGCCTTCATGCTACTCGGTTATGGTGCCAACGCCGATAAGACGCCACCTGGCCCCAATTCGCCTGCTAACCGCCACACGTTCCCCTTTCTCAGCGCATACAGGCCTCTTGAGCTGCACTTGAACAATACCGCCCTCACGAGCACTGGTTACAACACCTACGGTTGTGGCCGTGCCGACATTAAGCATCAAGGGTTCGCTGGAGTGGATCGGCTCAACACTGGATTCGTCTGTTACGCCCACGACGCGCTCCAATAGCCGTATATTCATGGTAAATGCATTCCTCGCAGGCGGAAGTTTGCCAGGCTCTCCTGCTACCTGTCCTACCAGTGCATCGCTCTTGGTCATGACTGGGTCGAGCAGCGTGCCTACGCCCATCAGGCCTCCAGGTGTTATCTCATCCTGAACATTTTTGCCTGCCAGCAGCGTTACCACTTTAGTCTGGATGGGTACCCATTGTTTCCTGCCCTCGTAATCCACCAGGCGACCTGGACATATCTCAATCTTATCGCCCGTATGCAAGATTCCCTGGCTGAGAGAGCCGCCGATGACTCCGCCTTTGAGGGCCTCGGGAGTTGCGCCCGGTCGATTGATGTCGAAGGAGCGGGCAATCTTAAGAAGAGCCGGCTTATTGAGATCTCGAATTGGGGTGGGTATGGTCTTCTCAATGGACTCAATGACCATATCAACGTTGAGATTCTGCTGAGCGGAAATGGGCACAATGGGCGCATTCTCAGCCACAGTTCCCTTTATAAAATCCTTGATCTGGCGATAGTGCTCCATTACCTGCTCACGGGACATGAGATCTATCTTATTTTGCACTATCACGATTTTGTCGATGCCTGTAATGTTGAGGGCCATGAGGTGCTCTTTGGTCTGGGGCTGAGGGCAGGGCTCATTGGCGGATATGACCAGCACGGCACCATCCATAATAGCCGCTCCGCAGAGCATGGTGGCCATGAGAGTTTCGTGGCCGGGTGAGTCTACGAAAGAAACGGTACGTAATATCTGTGTCTCTTTGCCGCAGTGGGAGCACAATTCATCCACAGTGTAAGCATCCGGCTCTGGACAGCTTGGGCACTTTCGGAAGGTTGCATCTGCATACCCCAGGCGGATGGAGATACCCCTTTTAACTTCCTCGCTGTGCTGATCGGTCCAGACGCCGGAGAGTGACTTGACAAGGGTGGTTTTGCCGTGATCGACATGGCCTACCATGCCGATGTTGACTTCCGGTTTAGGGGCCGCAGGCTTCTTGGCCTCGGCTTTTGTTTCTGAACTAGCCTCAGATTTGATATCGGATTTTGCCAAATTGAAATCTCCTTAAGGATTGTAATGACCAGGAATTGATGGTGATCACTATATAAATACTTCCTGGCAAGCATACTCCCTGGCAAAGCGTGACAGGGCCATAGCCCTAACCGGCGTGCCTTGAGTTGGTGGCAATTTCATTCTATTACGATGAAGGACGATATACTCTCCTGCCTGCTTCCTCACTTGCTCTTCCTGGTAGAGTGTTCGCGATAGTCTTTCTTTCAAATTTGGTCTTCCAAGCCACAATTCTCCGTTATATCATTTTTCATTAACTTTCCCAAAAACCGATTGTTTTATCTATAATCGATGTCTAAATAAATACGGATGTTGGCAGAAATTTTCCGTAAAACTGAATCTTTGAAGGAATGAAGAATGGTGACTGTTGCATGAAATGGGCAAGGGGGTGGATCATAGTCCTATTGGTCATGTATTTGCTCGGCATGACTGGTAGCAAGCAGTTTGGATGACATCAATGAATCAAAAGGGACCTATGAGTTAAAAGTGGCCTTACTCGATGCGGGACCTATAGGTGATCATGGGTATACCTATGAAAGCCACATAGATGCGGTTAAGATGGCTAAGAAGTTAGCTTATGTGAGGCTAGCGCCCTTCAGCGACCTGGTTCCCGGCGAAGTTAGAATGTTGGTAGAGGCCAGACAAAGGGCGATTGCTCAAGGTGAGGTGGCAATTTTCCCGGATGTGACTTCCTCCCATGCCCCTGAACGGGCAGGGCTTCCTGCTTCACAGAGCACCTTCGGGTTCTCCACAGGCTTGAATTCGACGCAGTCCGCGCCTACTACGTTGTTGCCCAATCCAAGTTCGACTTTACAGGGTACATGGTACAGGCAACTGACTTGTATTCCCGACCAAGCAAGTCTGAAGGTTAACGGTTGCACAGAGATTGCGGCCAGTATAGATATAGTTGATCTGTGCGGCGTGAAAGTAATGAAAGGGGTGCGATTCATCCCATCCCCTGAAGGGGACGGGTTTTCTCCACCCCTTTACCCCGACGTTATAAGAGATGAGGATCTACAGACAATGTATTATTTGGAGCCCAATGTTGTCGGGGAGCTGCCGGTTTCCTGATCACATATCAATGGTGCCTGGTTTTGGCGATGACGTGGGAAGCCGCGCCCTTCAGGACGCGGTAGTTCACATCATCCCTCTATTCATTGATAGATATGGATCCTACCAAGTGGATTGTTCTTTTTGTCTACCACAAGGACTTCATCTCCATCCTCGATTCCCGGATCGGAATCAATCACTTGCCCTGAGAACAATCTGCCCCCTCGAGCAATGAATGAAACCGCTGCATCTGATACCACTACCTTGCTTATTGATGATTTATCTGCTTCTAACATCATACAAACCTCGCATTGCTTAATTATACCAATATATATCTTACTATGTAATAAACTTTTTGATAGTATTGCTATTGAAAAAGGCCGGGAATATGGCCTCATTATGAAGACTCAAAAAACGTGAATTAGCAGCAAGAGTTGAATCAAGTCGATCCGACTATGAGCTTTTGGACCAGGCTAGCGTTTTATCGACTAAGGGTAGATGACCGTAGCACAAATGAGCAAGCCTAACGCCCCAGATGGAGTGTATCGGATCGACTTGACGCAATATATGGTTAATTCTTCATAATCATAAGCTTTCTGGTAATACGTAAGGTATTAATGAATGCTCCATAGCTTATCTTTATCTTCTATTATTTTTAATTTAGTAAAATTTGATATTACTATAATAGATAGATTTATTACTATGGAGGGCCAGGCAAATAATGATTGGGTGAATTATTATGGGATACTGTTATAGCATACGATTCGCAGGGATGGCGTTATGATCGATAATAAGAAGCTCCTTATGGTCCGGGGCTATGAGATCTGGCAGGAGGATTGCGCGAGCATGAACGCGCGTGCTGTGCTTTCTTCAGCATATGAGAACAACATGCACCAGGATGAATCCGTTTTCATCACCATTCCTACCATGGGGGCAAAATGAAGCGAATAATCTTTACCGGCAAGGGCGGCGTCGGAAAGACCACCATCCTTTCCACAGTGGCCAGGCTCCTGGCAGTAGAAGGCCACAGGGTTTTGGTAGTTGACTGTGATCCCAGCATGAATCTGGCCATGTCTCTGGGAATTCCTATTGCTCAGGTTATAGCTCTTGCCGAGGACAAGTCTCATCTTCAGGAGACGCTGGGAGCGACCCTTGATGATCGCCCCAAGATGAGCAACGGTGAGATCACTCTGGCCATCAGGGAATATATCATCCAGGCAGCGGACGGAGTAAATCTGATTGTGATGGGCACCGTGCCCCACGGTGGCTCCGGTTGCCTGTGTTCTCCCATCACTCTGGTCAAGTTCCTGATAAATTACCTCACCAGCAACACAGAGGAGTTCGATTTTATCATGGTCGACTCTCAGGCGGGTGTGGAGATCCTGGGCAGGGGACTGTCTGCTGAATTTGACCTGAGCATGGTGATAACCGAGCCCACGCCCAAATCAATTGAGGTGGCAAAGCATAGCATGAAGCTGTCACGAGATTTGGGTGTCAAGAAGCAGATGGTTATAGTAAATATGGCCGAGGATGAGGGCGAATGCCAATCGATTGCAGATGCATTGGACCTGAACGGTGACTTGATCGATGTCGTGAGATACGACCCGCAGGTAGTGGAGGCGGACAAGAAGGGTATTCATCTCCTGGATCTTCTCAGTACCTCGAATTCTTCGCCAACGGCTTTGCAGGACATCTTGCGAATCAAAAAACGGATGGAGGCGGATTAATTATGTGCGAGTTTACGGTTTACCTGGAAGAGATTGGCAGAGGTCGCAAAGAGGTGGCAAAGAATATTGTCGTGGCCAGGAGAAGAGATGGAAAAATACTTCTCATGGATGCATTTGGTATAACGGTTCCTATTGAGAACGCAATAATCGATGAAGCTAATACCTTCACTCAGGAGATGATTCTGAAGACTGCATAACATTTATATTCAATTTTAATAATGATTATATTTTATATTTAATTTTATATTTTAATTACGAATTTAATATCTAATAGTACTATTATAGCAATACTTATTACCAATGGGATACGTACTTTGCCTATGCCGCATGAAATTACCGCGCTAAAAAAGGCTATCGGAGAAAAGTGGGATGAGTCCTCGAAAAGCTACGACAGCTATCATGGCCACGGCATCAAGAGCGATGAGGAGCGCGAGGCCTGGAAGCATGCTTTGCATAGTGTGCTAGGAATGGGCCATCTCAGTGTCCTGGATGTGGGCTGCGGCACTGGTGAGATTAGCCTGCTTTTAGCGGAGATGGGTCACCAGGTAACCGGCATTGATCTCTCCCCAAAGATGCTGGCCCTGGCCAGATCTAAGGCAAAGGCAAACGATTTCAAAGCTAAATTCGAGGCGGGAGATGCTGAGGCCCTGGTCTTTGGCGATGAGAGTTTTGACGCAGTAATAAATCGCCACCTTCTCTGGACTCTGCCTCATCCAAAAGAAGCTTTGCGGGAGTGGAAGCGCGTTCTAAAGGCGGGAGGGAAAGCAATACTGATCGACGGCCTCTGGATGGATGGCTCCTGGGAGAGCATGCTGCGTAGGTTTATCGGCAATTTTAGCATACTGGCTTTAGAGCGGCAAAATCCCCGCAAGGGCAGTTACTCCCATGAGATCGACTCTGCCCTGCCTCATCGTCATGGTATGGATGCTTCTCTTGCCAGGACTTACTTGGAAGAAGCAGCATTTAAGGAAATTAATCTGACTTATCTTAGAGAAATTCGGGACATCCAGAGAAAGTACATGCCTTTTGCTCATAAGATCAATTATAATGTTGATTATTATATGATCTGTGGCAAAAAATAGAGAACTATCTGGAAATTAGATACATTTATGGTAATGGTGATTGAAAATGAGAACAAAGGTCTTATTGACCCACCTGGCGATTAGCCTAATACTACTGGCATCTCTGTCAATTGTCAGCGCAGAGCAAACGGGAAAGACGATAAGCATAGCTCTGGGCAAAGAGCCGGACGATTTGAATCCCATAGCCAACACAGGCCACGGAGATTTCTATGATGTCATCAAGGTCTACAGCGGTTTGCTAAAATCGGATGACAATTTGCAGATGGCACCTGATCTGGCGGAATCGTGGACGGTTTCGCCTGATGGCAAGACCTATACCTTTAAACTTAAAGAGAATGTGTTGTGGCACGATGGCACCGATTTTTCCGCTGAGGACGTCAAGTTCACCTATGATCTGCTCAGAGACGGAAAATGGATCTCCATCTTCCCGGTATCTTCCGAATTCAAGATTATAGACGACGTTTCCGTGGTTGATCCGAGTACCATTAAGTTCACCCTCAATGAAGGGATAGTCTCCTTTCAAGAGAGGTTCTCTCTGCCCATACTTCCCAAACACATCCTTGAGAACCAGGACTTGTCCAAGAACGATTTCTGGCAAAAGCCGATCGGAACAGGCCCCTACAAGTTTGAAGACTGGATACATGGAGAAGAGCTGACTCTGGCCGTCAATCCCAACTATTATGGGGAGGCCCCAAATATCGATCAAGTCAAATACGTCTTTGTTCCCGACGAATCTGCCAGGATCAGCCTGCTGGAGAGCGGCGAGGTCGACGCCATCAAGATTGATCCCCGGAGCATGAAAACCCTGGAAGGCAAGACCGGGATAAAAATTTACTCTGAACCTTCCGCCAACTGGTATGGCATCAATCTTCCCGGCAAGATGTGGCCCTTCGAGAGCAAAGAGGTCAGGCAGGCCATTGCTCGTGCCATAGACAAAGAACAAATCCTGGATACAATCTTCAATGGCCAGGGTGAGGTCGCCTATGCGCCTTTCAGAGATGCGGATTGGGTTTACAATCCGGATATCGCCTTCCCCTACGATCCAAAGAAGGCGGAAAAACTTCTATCGGAGGCAGGATTTCAGGACTCAAATGGTGACGGTGTTTTGGAGAAGGATGGCAAGAGCTTTGAGTTCGAGCTGATTTATCCTTCTTCGAATGCCGAGAGGAAGGATATCGCTATTGCAGTTAAGACTGATCTTGCCGATGTAGGCATCAAGGTAGTTCCTGTAGCCAAGAGCTGGGATGAGATCTCCCAGGAGCTATACCGCAGCAATCCAATTGTTGCTGCATTCGGCTCGCCTTTCGACCCGGACGATAACAATTACCAGCTATGGGGCACAAAATTCATCGGAGACGGATGGTGGAACCCTGCATCCTACTCGAATGCACAGGTCGATAAGCTCCTGGAAGAAGGAAGGACAACCTTGGATCAGGAGAAGAGGAAAGAGATCTACGGAAAGCTTCAGCAGATCATCTCCGATGATCAGCCTGTGGCATTTATTGTCTTCTGCAACTACGTTTATGCTGTTAGTGACAAGGTGAGCGGCATCAAACCACGCAATGGACCTCATGGCCAGGGCACCAACGGAGGAATCGAAGGGGAACTGTGGTGGAACATAGAGCGGTGGCAGAAGGAGTGAAGGTGAATTGGACAGCAGCCTGGCTCGCTATATCCTGAGGAGGGTTTTGCAGATCCCGCCCCTTCTGCTGGGGATCTCCCTCCTCACCTTTCTTATCTTTTATCTCTCTCCTGTAAACCCAACAATTGCTTACCTGGGCCTGATCACCGTACAGAAGATGCCGCCTGAGGACGTGGCCAAGGTGGAAAAGCAGCTTGGTCTGGACCAACCGGTACAGGTACGTTATCTGGTCTGGCTGGAGAGAATTGTACATGGCGACTGGGGCTACTCGCATATCAAGAAGCGTCCGGTGCTGGATGTTATCTTTGAGCG
>JAQTYS010000136.1 GCA_028688175.1 Methanothrix sp.
CGTAGCGGGAAGAAATGCTCGCGACATCCTCAATACTCTCATCGAGATGAGTTTGGTCAGCCGCCTGGACCATGCCGGATACCTCGGTCGCGAACTGGAGAAGGCAGAGATCGCTCTTCGCCTGAAAAGAAGCTATGTTCAAGACGAACCGCTCTGGTCCTCTGAGAAACGTTAAATATTTGGTCTCGCGACATAATTGCGAATGAAATCTATAGCTAAGGCTTTTGCTATCTTTGTTGGCATTGTCATGGTACTGTCCGCCTTTGCAAGTTTCGTGATGATGGGAGGCGACCAGACCGAGAACGTTGTTGTGCCGTCGGGCGATGGCTCTTTGCAGACCTTCGGGGTACAGGGCCGCTATGTGGAATGGGACTTTGAGGGACTGGCGGATGCCTTGCAGATGTCTCCGGAGAGCACCGTCATGGCATACTGGATCAACCTGACTGCATCGCCCAACCTAACGCAGGCGGTAGCTGCAGCCTTGCCTCAGTCCATGGGCCTTCATTACGCAGACCAGATTCATAGCAACAACAAGATTGAAAAGCTGGCCAATGCCAATTTCAATGGCACCTGGACTGAGTTTCATGAGGTCAAGCCATACCCGGTTGGCTATGGCGGCCTGGTAATACCATATCAAGATTACATGATGATCCCCGCGGGAGCCGATTATTCCATTGTGTTTGGAAAGCCGGCCCTCTTTGGCCCGCAGGACTCTGTAAAGCAGGTCCTGGATGTGATCACAGGCGGATTGGCAACACAAAGCTTCACACTAATCGGTGATGATAATGCCGACCTGCAGGTGGCGGCTCTGGGCAGCGGCGGCAAGAGTATGCCCCTCTCCGGTGGATACAAGGAATTTTACCTGGGTGTAAATGTGGCAAAAAGCCAGGCTCAGGGCTTTAATCTGAGCGCCCGATATCTGCAGCCCGATGCCGCCGCGAGCAGCAAGATTGGAGAAACCGCTACGAAAAACAATCTCAGCTACTCTACCATTGGTGACGAGATGGACTTATCTGGATCAGTGGCTCCGGAAAATCTGCAAAGCGTGCTTATGGCTCTTCTTGGGCCGTAGCGCAACCTTTTTACATATGGAGTTAAAGGCTGTTCTAATCTGAATCGTCTAATTCGTTTAGGCGTTTTTGCGATGAATGATGATGGGCGAGCTGCCCGGAAGGAGATTAAATTATGGCAAGACCAATATTCGTAAGATTTGATGTTCCAGCAGAGCTGGCTACCATGTCTCTTGAAGCCCTTGAAATGGCTCGCGATACAGGAAGAATAAAGAAGGGAACCAACGAAGCCACCAAGGCCATCGAGCGCGGTGTAGCTCGCCTGGTTATTGTCGGAGAAGATGTTACCCCTCCTGAGATTGTAGCACATATTCCAGCTCTTTGCGAAGAGAAGAAGACACCATACATTTATGTTAAAAAGCAGAGCGAGCTTGGCGCTGCTGCCGGCCTGAGCGTAAAGAGCGCAGCTGCAGCAATCGTGGAGCCCGGAAAGGGAAAAGAGTTGCTTGATGAAATCGTCCAGAAAGTGGCAGCTTTGAAGTAGGTGATATCCGATGGAGGATGATAACGGAGTAGCGGCAGAAGTAATTGAGGTCATCGGCGTTACCGGCATGCATGGTGAGGCGACGCAGATAAAATGCCGTATCCTGGAAGGCAATAATAAGGGCCGTATTATCACCAGGAACTGCATGGGACCGATCCGCATGGGCGATGTCATGATGCTGCTCGAGACTGCCAGAGAAGCCAAGAAGCTTACCAGCAGGTGAAGGTAGATGGAAATAAGAAAGTGTTCCTTTTGCAATAAGACCATCGAGCCGGGAACTGGCAAGCTTTATGCCAAAAAGGACGGCACGGTCTTTTACTTCTGTTCAGCCAAGTGCGAGAATAACGTAGCTCTTGGTCGCGTAACGAGAAGAATCAAATGGGCCAGAAAGGGGGCATAAGCCCTGGCAGAGATAGAGCGAACCTTTGTCATGGTAAAGCCTGATGGTGTGCAGCGCGCGCTCATTGGCAAGATATGCCGGCGCATTGAGGAGAAGGGCTTCAAGATAGTGGCTATGAAGCTCACTTTGATGCCGGTGGAGAAGGCCAAGGAGCACTATGCAGAACATGTGGGCAAGAAATTTTATCAGGACCTGGTAGATTTCATCACCTCCGGACCCTCCGTATCAATGGTGATTGAGGGGCGGGGCGCAATTGCCGCCATGAGGAAGATGAACGGCGCTACCAATCCGGTTGATGCCGTCTCTGGGACCATTCGAGGAGACCTGGCCATAGAAACCGGACGAAATGTGGTGCACGGCTCGGATTCGGCTGTCTCTGCAGCTCGCGAGATAGCGCTGCATTTCAGCCCTAGCGAACTGGTGGCCTACAAGCGAATAGATGAAGCATGGCTTTATGAATGAGATCAGGCAGGATTCATTTTCTGCCTCCTCTCATCGGAGCCTTTAAATTCTTAAAATGAAATGTAATTTTTAGACTTACTTCTTTCAGGGCGCGACCAGTATGCAACATAAGTCCAAAAAGGCCGGCAAAGCTAAGGGCGATGAGTCCAACCTCAGAACACCCATAGTAGTGGTGATGGGACATGTGGACCACGGCAAAACATCTCTTTTAGATAAGATCAGAGGAACGGCCGTTGCCAAGGGTGAAGCCGGGCTCATTACCCAGCACATTGGAGCCACAGAGGTTCCGCTAAGCGTGGTGCAGGATTTTTGCGGATCGCATTTCGGCAAAGAGATGCAGATTCCAGGATTGCTGTTCATCGACACGCCGGGACATCATGCTTTTACCTCTATGCGAAGTAGAGGCGGCTCTCTGGCAGATCTAGCTGTGCTGATTGTGGACGTTAACGAGGGCTTCCAGCCCCAGACCGTCGAGTCCTTGGCCATTCTCAAGCGTTTTAGGACACCATTTGTGGTCGCCGCCAACAAGATGGATCGCATCAGCGGCTGGCACTCCGTTGCTAATGCTCCTTTTGCTAAGAGCATTAAGGCACAAAGCGCAAGGGTGTCCGAGTCGCTGGATACCAGGATCTACGAGTTGGTAGGAGAACTCTACAAGAATGGATTTGATGGGGACAGGTACGATCGGATCACCGACTTTACCAAGACGATTGGAATTGTGCCCATCAGCGCCATCACCGGAGAAGGGGTTCCCGACATTCTCATGATACTGGTTGGTCTGGCTCAGAGATTCTTGAAGAATAATCTGTTGCTGACGGCCAGCGGCCCTGGTATGGGCACAATCTTAGAGGTAAAAGAGGAAAAAGGCCTGGGGACGACTCTGGACGTCATTCTCTACAACGGCGAATTCAACTCGGGCGATACGGTAATTGTGGGCACGGCCCATGAGCCGATCGTCACAAAGATCAGAGCCCTGCTAAAGCCCAAGCCTTTGACGGAGATTCGAAGCGAGGAGAGATTTCTGCCGGTAAAGCATGTGACTGCTGCATCTGGTGTAAAGATTGCGGCACCCAAATTGGAAAATGCACTGGCAGGATCAACCATTCGCGTGGTGGCAAGCGCTGAAGAGGTAGATGCTCTTACCAGGGAGCTGAAATCAGAGCTCGAGGCGGTGCGTATCGATGCAGAGAGCGAGGGCGTGATTTTGAAAGCTGATGCTATCGGCTCGCTGGAAGCGTTGGTAGGCGAGCTGAAGGCCAAGAATATTGCCATTCATCATGCCGATGTAGGGCCTGTTTCCAGAAGAGATGTGATCCGCGCGTCAGCCATCAAAGAACCCCTGCTTTCTGTGATTTTGGCATTTAATGTGGAAATCTTGCCCGATGCCATCAGCGAGATTCAGAAGACCAATGTACCGGTTTTTTGCAGCGATATAATTTATAGCATTTTGGAGAACTACGACCAGTGGACTGAGGAGCAGAAGATGCGCATAGAGCAGGAGCGGCTTGAGGCAGTTATCCGGCCCGGTGCCGTGCGTCTTTTGCCGGACTGCGTCTTTCGTCAGTCCAGGCCGGCCATTGTTGGCGTGCAGATCATAGGTGGCGTGATCCGGACCCATGTTAATTTGATGAGAGAAGACGGTGCCAATGTGGGTGAGATTAGGGGTATCCAGGCACGTAATGAAAATGTCGGCTCAGCGACTGCCGGACAGGAAGTGGCCATCTCCATCGATGGACCTACTGTAGGCCGACAGATCCATGAAGGCGATATCCTTTATGTCAACATTCCCGAGAAGCATGCTCGCATTGTGGAACTGGAGCTGAAGCCCAAGCTGGCGGAGGATGAGCGCGAGGTGCTGGAGAATTTCCTGGAGATCAAGCGCAAGAAGGAACCATTCTGGGGAAGATAGGCGAACCGGACTTTCCAATAAAATTGGAACCTCTCATCAACTAATTTGATCACTTCTGTCAATGAGCAGATTCTCCTGCATATCAGATGCCAGAGCAAGTAAGTTAACATAATGCATCATGGCTTCGCAAACTTCGCTCATGGCTTTATTAAACTCCTCATATCTAGCCCACTTTTTCTCATGGTCTTGAGGTGAATCAGATTCCTTCCTGGTCCGTTCATACTCTGCCAGCAGAGGATGCCATTTCATCATGAACGGCCTTAATATCAAGTCTAGAACTTTGATAGATAGATATCCAAAGGATAATTGCCCTTCAGCCCGAGGGCGCGCTATCGTGGGACCATACTTTCGCAAGATCTCCCTTGTCACATCGAATAGCTTGTAAAGAGATGACAGACTGATCCTCAGCAAGCTCATCTCCGGTTTCACATAGGCCACAGGAATTCGAGTCACTATCTCTACATACATGTCCCAGGCTGCCTTTCGCTCATTTTCTGTTGGATACCAGATTCCTTCGATAGTCTTCATAAGGCCGTCTTGAGAATAAGGTATTGATACATTGCAAGCTGATTCATTCATTTTAATGCTTCCGCATTAACATCTGCAATTTTGGTAATTAACCTTTTCCTGAAAATTTTGCATCAATCTGATTAAATTAAAAAATATAAATTATGTTGTAAATCTGTATGCAATTGTGTTGGACTGTATGGAATTAGGCAAGGTTATGCCTTTGAACTTGTTCGAAACGGGAATTGTGCTCATGGGATTCTTAATAGCAATCGTCTTGCTGGCTGGATTTGTGATATTGGTTTGATTCGTGATATTTGTCTCGTTTAAAACATTGGCTTGATTCATAGCATTCTTGGATAAGCTGCCAAGGAAGATCATCTTCCCGGTGGTTGCACCTTGCTGTACTGATTGCGCCAAGCCGATAATTAAAAGGAGAAGCATAACGCCAATTAAGAGTCTCATAGATTAACCTCCACCATGCCGGTAGAAGACTCATGAGCAAAAAAGGTTTGCTTATCAGCTTCTAGAAAAGGTCGCGCTTGAGGTAGTATTCTTTAGATCCGATCAACAATACGTGGTAGTCTCCCAGGTTTTGAGACTGCAGCGATCCATAGACGGAAACATGATCTCCAACCGCTATATCTGGATCAATAAATCCTGGTGGATATTCATCCGGATTAGCAGAGGTCATATATACCGAGATGTCTCTTTCTGCCATATCTTGGGGTCCATTTGTAACATTTTTCACAGAAACCTGCCAACCCCAGGCACCTACATCCTCAAAATGCTTAACTGCATACCCATCAAATCTTGTATCGTTTGCATTTGTATTATATAAAATATATGTAGATATCAGCAATAACAGAATAACTAATAAAAATACTTTTGCTTTAGGTTTCACGATCATGTCACCTAAGTCTTGATATATAAGGCCTGTTATTAGTAATATAATTCCCGAAGAGCCAATATTTTATACCGCCGGGCACAAATGATAAGGACGATGCAGAATACTCAGTGGAAATGTTGCTACGGATCGCTGTTTCTGGCAGCGCTATCTTCAATCGTTTGCATCTATGCATTCACCTATATTGACGGCTTTTCTGGAGGCTACGCTATTGCATTTGTATCATTCTTCCTTGCCGCTTCAGCCATAGCTGTCGCGGCATTATTTTTCCACCGTGCCAGGGTCATGGACTTCATTCTGAACAGCACACAGCTCCTGGCCCATTGGACATACTCGCCAGATGTGGCTATGCAGAGTGCAAGGCGCGAATATAGAGAATATCAGGAAAGAAATCGAGCTATGTTTTTTATTATTGGAGGAATGCTTGTTTTCTTCGCACTGGTTATGATGATCTTTGCAGGAGAAGGTGGCTTCATTACCGGAGTATTTCTTCTGGCGGTCACGGTTTTTCTCTTCATTGTATCCAGGGTTGCCCCGAGAATTGCTCTGAGATATGCGCTCTCTTCTCCCAGAGAAGCTTACATCGCAGAGAATGGTATTATCTATGAAGGTGCAGTCTATCCCTTCCAATCTTTTCTCATGAGAATGAATGGCGTGACATTTGAGGATAGATCAGAAAAAAAGCCTGCAGTGTTGATATTCTCCTTCATCCAGTCAGTCGGACTGAGTATCCGCTCTCCCTTCGACATTGAAATCCCGGTGCCCCAAGGAGAGGAGGAGAAGGCACGCAAGATAGTTCAAACATGTTTTTTATAGCAGATTCGGATAAAAACAGAGGCGATCCAAGTCTATCTCGGATCGCTCCACTGAAAAGAGGTTATCAAGACCACCAGTAACCGCTATGGTAAGTGTAAGGGTACCAATAATTGCGGTAAGCGTATGGATTGTAGTACCCATATCGATAATAGTACGGATACCAAACACCACCTGGATAGGAGTAATATCGATATGGGTGGTAGGTCTTTCCCTGGTAATTGTAATAGGAGAAAACATCCCCTTCCCAACCCCACACACTGCCGGGATAATCGTAGGGGGAGTATCCGCTGCCAAAAACCCAACTTGGGGGACGCCATACCTGCTCTTTGTCCTGATCCGATTGCGCCAAGCAAACTGGTGCTACCAGCAGTAGGGCTGGCAATAGCAATAAGGCCGCAAATTTCATGCTCATGGTTTCTTCACCAATTAGGAAATAATGTACCTGTGAGATATTAAAGATATTCAATCCTGATGAGTTTCGAGTGGTTGGTATTTATTTGCCTCGCGATTTCTTTTAATACTTGTGTCGCTTAGACAGTAATAGATAAATGAGGCAATGATATGACTGGTACAGAAAACATGATGGACCCCTTCAATATGGGGCTCTACGCCATAGAAGTG
>JAQTYS010000137.1 GCA_028688175.1 Methanothrix sp.
CCCGCGAGCCGCATGAGCACTCGTAGTCTACCGTCTCGGCGTCCAAGTCGAAGCCGGTGACGTGAGTGGTGTTGGTGCGACCGCAGGCCGAGCAGATGACATCAAAGGGGCTCCAGCCCTCGGGCACGTCGCGGCCCGAGACCTCCTTGAGAATGCGGGCGATGTCGTCCTTCTGCCGCAGTGCCGTCTTGATGGCCTCATTGTACTTGCCTTCCTTGTAGAGCTGGTCGGCGCGGTAGACCTGGGGCTTGATTCCCAGACGCTCCATGCTCTTTAGGAAGGGCTCCAAGAAATGGTCGGCGTAGCTGGCGCAGCATCCCTTGGGGCAAGGGATCTCGGACAGGGGCTTTCCGATGTGCTCGGTGAAGCTCTCCGGCAGGAAGGGATAGAGCCTGCGCAGGCGGTCGTAGGTGTCGGCGATGTAGATGAGCTTGGCATCCACACCCCGGTCCAGAAGGGCGCGGTAGACGGCCTCTGCCGTCATGACCTCGCGCATGTTTCCGATATGAACAGGGCCCGACGGGGTTATGCCCGTGGCAATGGTGTGCGGGCCGCTCTTCTCAAGCTTCTCAGCGATGACGTCAGCCCAATGAATAGACATAACCGCAATTCGATGCGGGAAATGGATATTAATCTTATTGTTGACTGACCAGATTGCTGTCGGCCAGCGACGGGACGCCTCCTTCAGGATCCCCTCACTATCGTTCCACTGATAGCTATGAAGAACAGGACGGAGAACAGCGCGCCCAGCACCCTCTCCAGTATGAAGGCCTTCTTGATCATGGATCTCGATCGCCCTTCGATCCTGGGCATAGCAGGCGGATCGATGAAGAACTTGGTGCCTGACAAAAAGACGGTGACGGAAAAGCCCAGGATGTCGGTGATGTCGCCGTCGAGCCACTCCTCACCCTCCTTCAGGCTTTCCGGGGTTTTATCCTTCGGCCCTCCGAGCCCCACTCTCCACCAAAAAAGGGCGAAGATCATGACAATTCCCAGGGAGAAGAAAAAGGCATTGAAGGGCTTTGTGCCGTAGCCATAAAACCACTCCATGGGATATTCTATGCATTTCCTGATGGCCTCTTCCCAATTTGGCACAGAGGGCCAGTCGTCTTCAGCTCTATGTGCATTTCTATAGGCAAAATAGCAGCTATCATAGTCCTCATAGTAGCCCAGATCCTTAAAGTTCTTCATCAAAGACATGTAAGCGGTATCATCATAGACTAGGCCGCCTTGTATACTATGCCACCTGATAAACAATTTATCATATCTGGCTCTTGTAAGCGAGAGATCCTCCAGGAAGGTTGCATTCTCAAAGAGAACATCTCCTCTGAACAGGGTGTTATTAAAATTCGCTTTCCTGCTAAAAAGGGAATCCTCTAAATGAACTTCCTTGTTGAATTGAGATGCTGCGAAATCAGAGATGTTGAAGTGAGTGTTCATAAAGGCTACATTGCCGTTGAATCTCACGCTTCCGAAGTGGGCATATCCTTTGAAATCTGCGCTCTGGAAATTTGCAGTGCTTTTGAAGCTAGAATTATCGAAATTGGCAGCATCATTGAAGATCGCATACCTGAAGTCAACGTCACCGTTGAAACAGTCCCCGAAATTAGCAGTGCCATTGAAGGTTACGTTCCTGAAGTCAGCATCACGGTTGAAATCCGACTCCTCGAAATCAGCAGTGCGATCAAAGGTCGCATTGATAAAGTAGGCCCTCTGATTGAAGCTCGTGTTCTGGAAGTTAGCAGTGCCATTTAATGTTGATTGACTGAAGAAGACACCGTCTTTGAATCTCGTGCTCCTGAAGCTGGCATAGCCGTTGAAGCTCACGTTTTCAAAGATGGCTAAACGATTGAAGTTCGCATTATCGAAATAAGCAGCACGGTTGAAGCCTACATCCAAGAAGCTGGCATAGTCATTAAATCTCACTCCCAGAAAGTCAGCCCCATTGAATTTCGCGCCATCGAAGTCAGCATTGTTGTTGAATTCCGCGTTCTCAAAGTAGGCAATTCCATTAAAGGTAGCGCGCCGAAAGTCAGCATTGCGATCGATGTTCAGCCGCATAGAAATAACAGAATCATTGAATGTCAAATCCCATAAATCAGTACCGTTGAATGCCGCTCCAACGAAATAAGCATCGCCGTTGAAGGTGGCATGATCGAAGTTAGCCTTATTTCGAAAGATGGTATGGTTGAAATGAACCGATTCGTTGATTTCCAGGTCACTTAGATCTAAATCGCCAACAATGGTGCATTGGTCGAAATCCGCCGGCCCGCCAGCTTTTATGGCGGCCAATACCTCGTCGGCCGGAACGACTCGATCATCAGGTTTGCATACAGACAGTCCAGTCAAAAGGAGAAGAACGACCAGTATCATCATCCGGATTCGACCCAAAGACTATGCCTCCTAGGAATCGATTGTCTCTCCAACTACAATAGATTTGGCCTGCATGACAATGCACAAATCCTATTAGCCACCCAGATATCACGGCCCCTTGTGCTGTGGTGATATTCTTAAGCTTGAAAAAACAACCATTCGAGCAAATGTCTCCTCTCGACCGCCCCACCCTCGACCAATACTTCATGGAAATCGCCACGGTAGTGGCCAAGCGCTCCACCTGCTTGCGCAATCAAGTGGGGGCGCTCTTTGTAAAGAACAAGCGCATTCTTTCCACCGGCTACAACGGCGCTCCTGCGGGCCTGGAACACTGCGACATGGTGGGCTGCGCGCGTGAGAACGTGGCCTCGGGCACCCGCCACGAGCTGTGCCGGGCGGTGCATGCCGAGCAAAACGCCATCATCCAGGCGGCACTACACGGCATCAGCATCGAGGGGGCCACGCTCTACTGCACTCACCAGCCCTGTATCCTCTGCGCCAAGATGATGATCAATGCCCGGGTGATAAAGGTCGTCTACCAGCATAGCTATCCGGACGGGACGGCGCTGGACTTTTTGCAGCAGGCGGGGATTGAGATAATAAAACTTTAGGAGTATATTTAGATAAGTTTATATCCTTTGGATCGATCCTACATTGTTAAATAATTACAATTATGGCGGGATCGATGAGATGCAAAAGATCAACAATCATGCCGGCACCAGGAGGCTTTTTTTATTGTTCATCTCGATGGTGCTATTGTCTTGCGCAGCCCAGGCAGCCACCTATTATGTCGCCCCCACCGGCAGCAACGAAAACTCCGGCGGCATTGAAGAGCCCTGGGCTACTCCTGCCTACGCAGCCTCTCAACTTCAGCCGGGAGATACGCTGATCATTCGAGATGGAGAGTATGTTTTGCAGGATTATGGCGAAGACAGAATTCTCCCCCAATCCGGCAGCCCGGAGGCCTGGATCACCATCAAGGGCGAGGAAGGATGCAGGCCCTCGCTCATCGGCACCAACAACCTTGCCAACGCCATCGATCTATCCGCTGTGCATTATGTAAAGATGGAGAATCTGGAGATCAAGAGCGACGGCACTAACCCCTTTCGCGATGCCATAGCCTGCTGGGAGCCTGCATCAAACATCATCCTTCGCAACCTCTACATCCACCACATAGATGAATTTGGAATCAATATCCAGGACATCGATGGATTGAGCCTTTTGGACAGCACCATCGAGTATTGCGGCTTTGGTTCTGTAGGAGGAGCAGCTGGAGTTGCCGGCGGCTGGAGGAATGTGCTCATAAAGAACTGCCGCCTCGCTTACAGCGGCCACTACTATCAGGGTACGCCCGGTCCCTCTCCCTACGACCGTCCGGATGGCTTTGGCATTGAGCCATCCGAGGGGCCAATTGAGATTGCAGATACCACCTCAACTCACAATCGCGGTGATGGCCTGGACTCTAAAGCTGATCGAACCTACATCCACCACTGCATTGTGAGCCACAATTCCTGCGACGGGATCAAGATTTGGGGCGATGAGACCGTTATCGAGAACTGCCTGGTGTACGATACGGGCGACGGCGATACCAGCCCTACCCCCTGGTCTGGACTGGTGGCGCACTCCACCGTCCCCAATGCCAGGTTTACGATAGTCAATACCATAGTGGTCGACAATCCAAAGAGACAGGGATACCCCATGTATGTCCAGTACGACGACCGGGATGTGCCCATCCAGCTCACCATGAAGAACTGCATAATCTCTCACGGAGAAGGCGCGCTGTGGATAGGACCATCTGTAATATTTACATTGGACAATAACCTGTTCTATCGACCGGAGTCGGACGTGCCGATAGAGGTCGGCAATCAAGGTTACACCTCTGCCCAAATAGAAGCCGGCGCCCTGGGTCCAGGCAATCTGGCCCGCGATCCCCTGTTTGTTGATTATGGCTCTGTCGACCCCTTAGGCTATCAGCTTCAGGAGATCAGCCCTGGGGTAGATTCTGGAGCAGCTCAAGGAGCACCGCAAGACGACCTTCTGCACAGACCTCGGCCTGCTGGGCAGGGCTATGACATGGGATGCTTCGAAAACCAGCCGTCTGAGCCGCAGGGGTGGAGCTCTCTCGGAGGCTATATAACCAGCAGTCCTAGCTCAATAGTGGACAGCATGGGCCAAACAGAAATCTGGGTGAAAGGCGGAGATGATTCGCTCTGGGTCAACATAGATGGGACATGGCATGGAAAGGGAGGCTTTTTAACATCAGACCCCTTCGCAGTTAAAGATTACAATGGCAAGACACACGTCTTTGTTCGTGGAGGAGACGGCAGCCTTTGGGACTTTATATACGATCCAGCTCTTGACACAGGTCACTGGAAAAGTCTGGGCGGATACATCACAGAGATGCCCACTGCAGTCCAAGATCCGGTGAATCACGACATAATGAGGGTTGCTGTTATTGGTGGAGATAATGCCTTGTGGATTTGCGACTTTGACATAAATTCAAAGGCATACGTTTGGGCTTCCCAGGGAGGAGTTCTTACAACACATCCATACATCCTTTTTGATCCCTCTGACACAGAGCACATACTTGTTCGCGGAGGCGATAATGCATTGTGGGATAAGAAAGGAGTGTGGAGTGGATCATCGTATACACGCACCTGGAGTTCATTAGGTGGCTACTTGGCCAATGCGCCAATCGCCACCATACAACCGGGTGTAAATAATCATATAGCAGTCTTTGTTAAGGGCGGCGACGATGCTTTGTGGATGTGCGACGTGCTCTCAGATAGCGAGACAGAGACTGGCACTTGGCACGGGCTTGGGGGAGTCATTACCACTGATCCGTTTGTGGTCGCAGACCCATCTGCCAACAAAATTCATGCATTTGTGCGCGGCAGCGATTCGGCTCTCTGGGAGAACATATTTAGCACATCTCCCTGGAATCCGGGGGGAAATCAGTGGCAAGGCATTGGCGGATTATTGTTAGCTTACAGACCGGGAGCATGTATCGCGAGCAACACCCAGGCATTTGTTATCGGAACCGATTATGCTCTATGGCGAAATATGCATATCAGTTAAAATTTGCCACCTAAGTTGTACTCAATCGTCTATATGATTCATCATGCGCTTAGAAGGATCTATGGTCTGGAAGGAAATAAGTGCAATATGTCTCGTATCGGTTGTGATCATGCTGGCGCTGCCTACGGTGGGCGCAACTAAAGATACCATCTCGGAATTAAAGTCCACAATATCGTCATTCGATGATCCTCGCATGAATGCAGAGGATCTGGCCTTCTACCTGGTAACTCATGAATTCGATGCAAAACCCAAAGACGGCTATGTAGAGGTTGGCTTAGAGGGCCGAATCTGCAAGCTCACCCCCAATGGTTCGGCTCCCGGACTCTGCTCCATTGCCGCGTAAAAATCGCGCCAGGCCTACCCGGCAAGACCCCAGTGCTGCCTTCCAGGCCACTCCCTCCTCCTTAAACCAATGGCCGAGGCTGCTTTTCCTCAGGCAAGACCGGCAGCGGCATAGTGTTTATCAGAAGCGGCTGCTCTACATCCTTGGCCCTTTCTACCAGCAGTTCCTTGCCCCAACGAGTCAGGCCAAAGAGAGGCACGGCGGTTCCCACTTGTACCAGAGGCTTTACTTGCTCACGAATACTCTTTGAAGCACAGGCAGTAACAATATCCGCCGCCGCCAAAAGTCTCGATGCCTCATCAGGGCTAATAGCAGTAAGATGAACGCCGATAATCATGATCTTTACTCCGGTCGCCTTCTCCAGCACGCGCAGCTTCTCCGCGGATGAGCCATCGGCCACCGTGACGGCAAATTTCTGAAATCCGGCAGCCACCGCGTAAGCTGCACCCCCTATCTGATCGATCTTGCCATTCTCGGCAGAGAGCACATACCCGCCTCGGGCCCGGATGCCTTCAATAACCTCCGGTATGGGATCGGTCTCTAATAGCCCTGATAGGTAGCCGCCCATGCCCTGAACAAGATCTGCATTGTCGGTTATCACGCTGCCAGCTCCATCGCAAACAGTAACCGCTGCGTCGATAATTCCGGCCTTCAAACCGGTCATCATAGACTCGGAAGCTCCGAAGCCCACAAAGGTATCCATCTGCAGCTTGCGTCGCGCCGAAAACATGCCGTGAGTTTTTATTCTAAACTCCATATTTGTAGCCGCAGATTCAGCAGTCACCTTTTTTATTCCCCTGATCTTCTCGAAGAGCGGACACCACTCAATCAAGGGCTCGCTGGCATTCTGCACCTTTTCGCCTTCCACTTTGACGCGAGATTTGCCCAATAGCTCCATTATGTGCATTTAGTCCTCCAGGGAGAAGCTGACCCACTTATTGGATTATTGCCTTGGCCTCTCCCTTATAATCATCATGATCCAGTCTATCTGTTGATGTTCTTAATATGATTACTCTGGGAAAATGACCACACAAAGAGGAGTGAATGGAGAAGAGAGGGCAAATGAAGACATAAGAATTACCAATTAAAAAACATAATTTATAAAATTAATCGTAAAAGTAAATCGCAATTCAGCCTTGTTGTCGAAAATATATAATATATATAAAAAGATAATTAGTAAGATGTCAAGGTTTCCAACCTCGATGGAATTATTTTCGACGAAACTTATATATATATGATATCACTCGTTATGCCCAAGGTGACCGTTTTGAATACATCAACCGCCTCAGACCAGAGAGTCGAACGCGATGAATTT
>JAQTYS010000138.1 GCA_028688175.1 Methanothrix sp.
GCTCTTCCGATCTTGCCACCTTGAGGACATCGTCTCCTCTTCCCAGAGCCCAGACGTATCCGTCCTCATCCACACGAGCCTTGTCTCCGGAGAAATACTTGCCTGGAAAAGCAGCCCAGTAGGTCTCATTGTATGCAGCCGGGTCCTGGTAGACCTCGCGGAGCATGGAAGGCCAGGGCGCTGTCATGATTATGTTGCCGGTACTGCCCGCAGAAACGGCTTTTCCATTATCATCCACTACCTCGACATTGTAGCCGGGCAGAGCAAAGCTGGGCGAGCCCGGCTTGAGCGGAGTTATGGGCAGGGGAGCAATGACCTGAGAGCCTGTCTCGCTCTGGAACCAGGTGTCCATGATGGGCGCAAACCCACCACCGACGTGCTGCCTCCACCAGACAAATGCATCGGGATTCATAGCCTCGCCTACCGAGCCCATGAGCCGAACGGTGGATAGGTCGTACTTCTGGGGCCAGGAGGGACCCTCGTTCATGAACATCCTGATAGCGGTAGGCGCAGTATAAATCACAGAGACTCCGTAGTCCTCGATGATCTTGAACCACCGGCCGAAGTCGGGATAGTCAGGCGATCCTTCGTACATGATGCTCGTCGCACCCAGGCAGAGTGGCCCGTAGGCGATGTAGCTGTGGCCTGTGATCCATCCGATATCAGCAGTTGACCAGTAGACATCGGTATCCTTGATATCGAAGACCCAGGAGGAGGTAAACGCCGGGCCAATGCTCATACCGGCGTGGGTGTGCACTATGCCGCGCGGCTTTCCACCGGCTCCAGCGGTGTAAAGGATGAAGAGCGGATCGGCACTGTCCATGGGCAAGGTCTCGCAGGAGCCGGACTGGCCAGCCACAAACTCGTCCCACCAGACATCGCGCCCTTCTGTCATCGGCGTTTCCTGGCCGTTTCTCTTTACAACTACTACCTTCTCGATGCACTTCAAACCGGCTATGGCCTCATCAGCCTGGGGCTTGGTGGCAATGGGCTTGCCCCGGCGGTAGGAGCCGTCACAGGTGACCAGAATCTTGGGCTGGCAGTCCTCCAGCCGGTCACGAACCGCTACCGCGGAAAAGCCGGAGAATACTACTACGTGAATGGCGCCCAGCTTCGCACAGGCGAGCATGGCCATCGGCAGTTCCGGGACC
Organism: Methanothrix sp.; assembly: GCA_028688175.1. Taxonomy (GTDB): domain Archaea; phylum Halobacteriota; class Methanosarcinia; order Methanotrichales; family Methanotrichaceae; genus Methanothrix. The sequence continues at coordinate 1,152 of JAQTYS010000138.1, forward strand.
ATGGGCAGATAAATTCCTACGCGGTCGCCCTTTTTAATTCCCTGAGCCTTGAGGGCGTTGGCAAATTTGTTGACCTGTTGGGACAGCTCATAGTAGGTGATCTTGCGAACATCGCCTACAGGCTCTCCTACAAAGATATAAGCCAACTTGTTGCGCCGCCAGGATTTGGCATGCCTGTCCACGGCATTATAGGCTACATTGATCTTGCCGCCCATAAACCACTTGGCAAAGGGGGCTTTCCACTGAAGTGTCTGCTTGTAGGGCTCGAACCAGTCTGCATAGGTTTGGGCCATCTCATCCCAGAACGATACGTAATTAGCAGAGCACCATTGCCGGAGCTCTCCCTCCGACTTGAGGCCCTTTTTCTTCATCCAAGCCATGACATTGGAGTTCTCGACAAGATCTCGGGGTGGATAATACAGACCTTGATTTGCGGTCTGAACTGTTTTTTCCGATTTTTTATCATCCATTTTAAATCGCCTTACAATATTTGCAACTTTAAAGACATTTGTATCCATATTACATACGGTTTTCTTGATTTAAATTATAATGGATATTCAAATGCCATTTAAACACCTAATATGTGTCTTATTCTCAAGATATAAATCTATCTCAACTAAATTATGATTACATATTTTCTAATCATTTAAATTAGATTCATGACTAAATTATTCGAATTTAAGTAGATTTATTCCTCAGGCTCAAAGACATTTTGAGAGTATGCCTCAAAATCTGGGATTTGATGAATTCTTTGGGATATTGTACCACTTAAACACCTACAGTCTCAGGGAGCGCATCGGCTACGATCCCAATTGGGAATCGCCGGATCCATTCTATGGATTGGTGGAAGCCAAAAAAGGCGGGGACCTCAAGCTGGTGCAGCCTTTGAACATGACCTCACTGGCATTTGTTGATGAGCAATGCGTAAACAAAGCGGTTGCATACATCAATAATCAGACCAACTCCACAGAGCCCTTCTTCATATACCTCCCCCTGGTCAGAACGCACTTTCCCAGTGTTCCCAATCCGAAATTTGCCGGAAAGTCCAGCAAGGGTCCGTATGGCGATGCGGTAATGGAGACCGACTATCACATCGGCCAGGTTCTCGATGCGCTTGCTGATGCCGGGAAAGACAATAACACGGTAGTGGTTTTCACAAGCGATAACGGACCGACGCTCGATCAATATCCGGACTGCGGCTACTCGCCATTCCGGGGAGGAATTGGTACAGCCTACGAAGGCGGCGTGCGCATTCCCTGCATATTCCGCTGGCCGGGATCGATTGTTGCAGGAAGGACATCCAACGAGATTGTCTGCCTCATGGATCTCTTCAGCACCTTTGCGACACTTGGCGGCGGAAAGATCCCCTCAGATAGGCCGATTGACGGCATAGATCAATCAGCTTTCCTTCTGGGAAGACAGAATAATTCCAACCGAGAATGGGCCGTGTGGTATATGGGAACAGAGAGCGCGCCAGAGACGCCACCTGCAGCCGTACGCTGGCATCAGTTTAAAATTCATCGCATTGCTTACGACTCATTCCAGGGACCGATGAGCGATTACGGCCAGATTCCGGCAGTCTACAACATTGAAATAGATCCAGGTGAGGAGCATAACATTGCTGGTGAGCACGATTTTGTAATAACTGCATACCAAAAGATCTATCGAGAACTCGTGGCCAGCATGCGAAAATATCCCAATACTCCGTCGAGGGCATATCCAATAGTGGGAGGCGCAAGCTGATCGAGAGACCAAATTCATATTTTTTTTTCGTATCAATTTTTTCGGAGCGGCTATCTGGATTTTTTTGGTGGAGCGACGCGCGCGGTAAAACGCGCGGACGAGCCTGGGCGCCCTCAACGCCGGGCAGTCTTGGAAATGGGATATCTTAGGTAAGGCAATAGATGTGATATTTGCCCTCCTTGTTCTCAACGCCATGAATGTCGTGGCTAAAGCCTTTGAACTCCTTATCCCACTTTTGCAGGGCGCAAAGGTACTTGATATGAGGTCCATCAGCCGGTCCGATATTCTCCCCGGAGAGCAGCATGGGAATTCCGGGTGGATAGGGAATAATACCAGTAGCTACTGTTCTATGGGCTATCTTTTTATCATTCAGGGCCAGAAGTTCTGCCCGGCCGTGCACCAGTCTCTGATAGGCCTGGTTGGGCGTCTTATCCTGCCTGGGTATTTTTGCATAGATCTCTTCCTGAAGACCCATTAAATTCAATTCTTTCACCCTTTTAAACATCTCCTCTGCTAGATCCTTCAGTCCCATCTTTTCATAGTGGTCCGGGTCGAGCAATACCTTGTCAGGCAGAACCTCTTTTAATGGAGTATTTTTGTTGTAGTCGTCTCTGAATCTCAAGAGGGCGTTGACCAGAGTGCCCCATTTGCCTTTGGTAATTCCCATCGAGAAGAGGAAGAGGATGGTAAAGTCAGTTGTCTTTTCCACGACTATACCGCGATTGTCCAGGTAAGAGGTGACCAGCATAGCCGGTATTCTGGTCTCCCCATCCTCCATTAAAGATCCATCCATCCCAATACCCGGGGTTACTACAGAGACCTTGATGGGATCAAGCATACAGTAGCCTTCCTCCAGATTTTTAAAGCCATGCCATTTGTCTTTAGTATGCAGCACCCAGCATTCCGGGTTCTCGGCCAGCATCTTGGGGGACACTCTCTCGAAGTCCACGCCTTTTATTTTGTCTGCATTCCAGACATCGAAGAACCATTCTCCACAGTCTTGAGAATCCTTGAATATCTTGCGCATGCTCTGGCGGAAAGCAATGGCCTCATCTATCGATTCTCTGGTCAGGGCCTCGCCGCTCTCTCCTGACATCATGGCTGCTGAGACCTCATTTGAGGCGATAATGGCATATTGAGGTGATGTCGAGGAATGCATCATAAAAGATTCATTGAATCGGTCGTGGGGGATGCTTTTTTTGCCGTCTCGAACATGAATGAAGGATGCTTGGGAAAGGGCGGCAAGCAGCTTGTGTGTTGAGGTGGTGGTGAATACCGTGGGTGCATTCTTTGTTCTCCTCTTTTCAAACATGCCGTACCGTTCCTTGTAGAGCGGATTGAAGCGGGCATAGCCGTACCATGCCTCATCGAAATGGATGCGGTCAACGCTATCGCCCAGGATCTCCAGGACGCGCCTGACATTATAGCACAGGCCGTCGTAGGTGGAGTTGGTGATAATCGCGTGCATTGGCCGCTTATGTCTTGGACTTGCCGTATCTAAAGCATCAGCCGATGACGAGATATCCTCATCATTGCACTCCGGTTCGACTACCAGGTTATGGGATAGAATTGATTGCGTGACTGCTTCTTTGCCGATGTTCTCCGGATAGATAGGCCCAATCAAGCCCAGGTGGTTTCTGGAGGTCTTCATATAAGCTGGAATTGCGCCGGTCATTATCAGGGCCTGTTCAATGGACTTGTGGCAGTTCCTGTCCACCAGAACATGATCGCCACGGGTTACGCTTGCCATGAAGACGATGCGGTTTGAGGCTGAGGTGCCATTGGTTACAGTGTAAGATCGGTCTGCGCCAAAGATCTGGGCCGAATATTTTTCGCTCTCACCTATGGGACCGGAGTGGTCCAGCAAAGATCCCAGCTCGCCCACAGATACGGAGAGATCCGACCGGAGAAGGTTTTCTCCAAAGTACTGGAAGAAGGCTCTGCCTACGGGCGATTTGAGGAAAGCCGTTCCACCTGTATGGCCGGGGGTATGCCAGGAGTACTCGGAGACCTTGGCGAAGTCCATGAGGGCTTTGGTAAAGGGCGGCTCTATCTGATCACGGTAACGATTCATGGCTGCCAATACCCGTCCGGCAATGAATGTGGGTGTGTCTTCCAGCACCCAGACCAGTTCGTCCACCAGCTTCATCACTTCTGCTTCGATCAATGGAGCCTTTCCGCTATCGGACATGAGAAAAACAGGCAAATGGCTATTTCTGGAGCGTATTAGCTTGAGCAACTCTCTGGCTTTGTTGTGTGTCTGAGGATCATCATCGTCAAGGCTCCAATCCATGAGAATGCACTGGATTGAAGGATCTGAAAGAATTACTGACTTGCCGTCGTCTGCAGAGCCTGATTTGATCACCGTGGCATCTCCCTTTTCAAGTTCATCTACCAGGGCGCGCACAGCTCGACCTTCTGCAGTAGGCAAATCGATCTCATCGTCTACTATTAGCACCTTCATTCCCAGTGCCAGATCATTGACTTTTGTCATCCAATATCACACTCAGCAAGTAATATACCAGGGTATTGATCCCTTCTATTATTAAATCTTTGTAGAATCATTGACGGGCTGTTGTGGCCATAACAGTGTCTCTATTGGCGTTATTTCATAGGGATTTAAAATTTTATCTCAGCATTTCGCTAATAATTTTTTTAAATTAAGATAAGCTATGCCAAAATAATTTATACTAATAACACACAATAAATACATAGATTTGGTGTGAGGTTGGAATATGAAAAATATTCTGTCTATGGTGGCAGCATCTCTATTATTGTTGATTTCGCTGTCCACCTGTTCCGCCAGCCTGGCTCAATTTGCCGGTGACTGGAACAACGTCGACCCGAATACGGGGGGAATAACCAAATTAAGCATTGCTCTCTTTGGAGCATCTGCCAATGTTCATGTCTGGGGCAAATGTCATCCCACAGACTGCGATTGGGGTGGTGTCAATGCCTTCGCCTTTGCTCCTAACGTATCCTCTGATCCGGTCAGCCAGGCGCAAGCTCTGATGGCAACATTCATTACTACATTCTCAGAGACTACTCTCTTCATAAGTCCCCAGGGCAGCCGGCTGTCTGTGCAGTCATACACTCGTTTCACAGATAACAGCGGCAGAAGCAACTATGAATCCAGCGACCTATTCCAGAAGAGTTCTTCCATTAGTGCTATCGGCACTATCACTGAAATTCAACCCCTGCAAAAGTACAGCAAGCTGGAAATTCTTCCCATCATGGGCAAGATCGGAGAAAATTGACGAGATAAAATGCTATAGAGGTTGGAATTATGAGGTTACTTTATCCTTGCCTGACAGCAGTCCTGCTGCTCTTATTGACGGCCACCGGGGGTCTTGCCAGCATGGCCCAGTTTGCCGGTTCCTGGACAAATATTGATGCCAATACCGGAGGTATCACCAGTTTGGATATTTCTGTCATGGGCACAGATGCTCAGGTACATGCCTGGGGCAAATGCCATCCCACTGATTGTGACTGGGGAACGGTGCAGGCCCAGGCTTTTGCACCCAGCGTCTCCTCTGACGTTCTCAGTGGAGCCGATACCCTGATTGCTGTTTTTGATACATCATTTTCCCAGACAACTCTGGTCATAAAGTCCGCCGGCAACCGGCTTAAGGTGGACTCCTACGATCGCTTCTTGGATAATAGCGGTAGAAGCAACTACCTGGGCAGCTATACCTTCCAGAAGGCTTCGGCAGGCACGCCACCCGGTGGTGCAACACCCAGTCCTGGCGACACAGGTCCTGGAGACATGGGTCCGGGTGGAACGATTCCCGGCAGCACACCGGCTCTGATGGATCTGACCGGCGTCTGGAATTGCGATGACGGCGGCATTTACTATGTTCGCCAGCTGGGAACGACTGTCTGGTGGTATGGCGAGCTGGATCCCAATACACCCAACTGGTCCAATGTCATGAAGGGCAGCATCAGCGGAAATATGATCAACGCAGATTGGTCTGATGTTCCCAAGGGAAGCGTGATGCAGAACGGCAATCTGGTCCTTCAGATAGTTTCCAATAACAATCTGGTGGCCATTTCCAAGACAGGAGGCTTTGCCGGATCGGTCTGGACGAGATAGGAACTAAAAATTATATTTTTGTTAGTTAGCCGCATCGTCCCAGCTCGGCTGAATAGGGCCTGTTTTCTTTTAAGCACCACTGCATCTGCTCGAGTATCGGTT
>JAQTYS010000139.1 GCA_028688175.1 Methanothrix sp.
ACGGGCAGGGCCAGAAAAGCCTGGATGGTTATTGCCGCCGCCCTGTTCTTCAATACTCTTGGGGATCTATCCTGGTCGGTGATCGAGCTGATCTTCCGCCAGGATCCATTTCCTTCGGTCGCGGATATCGGCTACCTCATGTTCTATCCACTCTTCGCATTGGGCATATTTCTTCTGCCGAATGTATCGCTCACTTCTCGGGATAAAATCAAAATCCTGCTTGACGGCGCGATCGTAATTGTGTCGGTCGCTCTGGTGTTTTGGGTCTTGCTTATAGCCCCAATTGTCATTTCCATTGAAGCACTTGATTGGGGATCTGTGGTTTCGCTGGCTTACCCAGTCATGGATTTGCTCCTTTTCATCGCCCTCATAGAGCTGCTCTTTAGAAAACTCGCCTCTCGCGGACAGGGTCCGATTATCATTCTGGCACTGGGCGTTGCGACATTAATATTAGCGGATGCCATCTTCAGCATTCAGACGCAAAGGGGAATTTTTGTATCCGGAAGCATCTTGGATAGCGGTTGGGTGGTGAGCAACCTCCTTCTTGGGCTGGCAGGAATCCTGCAGACAAATACCGCAATTATTTCACCATCAAATCAACCTGGTGATTTTGGATCTGTTCAAAGCAGGAGGGCAAATTGGACTCACAACGTGCCCTTTTTAGGGATCGGAGCCGTTTTTTTGCTCTTCATCTGGGGCCAGGAATTCTCTCATATCATCGACTATTCTACTGTAACCGCTACCTTCGCACTGCTCATAGGCCTATTGTTCATCCGTCAGAAGGTGGTTTTTGATGAAAGCAATCAATTTCTAGCCATGACCCTGGCAGAGAGTGCGGAACGAAGCCGGGCGGAAGATGCATTACGCGAATCGGAAAAGGAAAAAGGAGCAATTCTGGGCGGCCTGAAGAAAGTGGCAGTTATTTATCTCGATGCACAGTTGCGCATCATCTGGGTCAATTCTTCCGTGAGAGATTACCTTTGCCTCCCTGAAGACGAAATCAAGGAAAAACACTGCTATAGGCTCCTTCAGGGAATCGATAGTCCATGTGTTGGCTGCACGGCAATAAAAGCCCTGCAGACCGGCAAATCCCAGGATGGGGAATTGATCACCCCTGATGAGAGGACGTGGCTGTCTCGAAGCAGTCCTATCAAGGATGAAGAAGAGATGGTTACGGGAGTCGTTCACGTAGCATTAAACATAAGCGATCGCAAGAAAGCTGAGAGCGATCTGAGAGAGTCCGAGCGTCATCTGGCAGGCATAATCGACTTTCTCCCCGATGCCACGCTAGTCATCGACAAAGAAGGCAAAGTAATATCCTGGAACCAATCGATGGAGAAGATGACTGGTGTCAAAGCCGAAAAAATCCTGGGAAAAGGAGATTATGAATATGCTCTGCCCTTTTATGGTGAACGCAGGCCGATACTTATTGATGCCGTCCGAGGATTTCTCCAAGGTTTTGAAAAAGGATATAATGCCATAAAAAGGCAAGAAGACGGCACTCTAGCAGCTGAAACCTACATCCCCAATCTTCGCGGAAATGAAACTTATCTCCTGGGTAGTGCATCAGCTCTCTATGACTCGGACGGAAATTACTGGGGAGCAATCGAATCCATCCGCGACATAACAGAACGAAAGCATGCGGAAGAGGATCTTCAGAGGGCTAAAGAGAAAGCAGAGTCGGCGACTCTTGCCAAATCCGAGTTTTTGGCCAATATGAGCCACGAGATTCGCACGCCCATGAATGCCGTAATAGGTATGACCGGCCTTCTTCTGGATGAGAATCTAACTGCAAATCAGTTGGAAGATGTTGAAATTATCCGACGCAGCGGAGATACTCTTCTCACTATCATCAACAACATACTAGATCTCACAAAAATCGAGTCAGGGATGATGGAACTGGAGCACCAGTCATTTGACCTACATGACTGCCTTGAGATCTCGCTTGATATGGTGGCCATAGATGCCAAAAGGAAGGGTCTGGAGACTGAATACACCTTTGAAGGCCATGTTCCAACCATGATGCTGGGAGACCCCACCAGGATCAATCAGATCTTGATCAATTTACTCAATAATGCTGTGAAGTTTACAGAAAACGGCAAAATTATAATCTTTGTTTCAAGCAAAGCGGTAGATAGCGACAGATATGAAATTCATTTTGCAGTAAAAGATACTGGTATTGGCATTCCGGATGATAAGATGGAACGTCTATTTCAGTCGTTTCGTCAGGTCGATGCCTCGACTGCGCGCCGGTACGGGGGCACCGGTTTAGGACTGGCCATAAGCAAGAGATTAGCGGAGCTGATGGGAGGAAAGATGTGGGTGGAGAGTGAGGTAGGCAAGGGTTCTGCTTTCCATTTCACAATTATAGTAGAACCGACCACCGGCGATCCGGTGGCAATCGATAGACCCGCTTCGAAGGTTGATGTCCCGGGGAATCTCAATAAAAGCTTGAGCATATTGCTCGCAGAAGATAATCTGGTTAATCAGATTGTGACTCAGAGGATGCTCAGCAAGCTGGGATATAGATCGGATGTGGCTGCCAACGGATTCGAGGTCTTACAGGCCCTGGAGCGCCAGCATTACGATGTGGTGTTAATGGACGTACAGATGCCGGAAATGGACGGCCTTGAAGCTACACGGATGATACGTCAAAGATGGGCGGATGGAGAGACGCCAGTTATCATTGCTATGACAGCTTCTGCTCTCAAAGGCGATCGAGAGGCTTGTTTAGCAGCTGGCATGGATGACTACGTTAGTAAGCCGGTCAAGATAGAGATGCTTAGGGCCGCTCTGGAGGCTTGCAGTATGGTCCGGCATCCCACCCCGCCTTGATATGAATGAGGTTGCCTTTGGGCAACAGGTAACCAAAATAAAATCATTTCGACAAGAATTATTAGGCGATCTCAGGCGGCGCTCAGAGCAAAGTATGCCAGCAGTGCTTCCAGCTGGATTCTCTCGTTAGCGCCTTCCGTCATGCGAAAATCGATCTCCCCGATGCGATCGATCAGTCTGACCTTATCTCTATCCGGAATATCCAGGTCCAGCATGGCCCGGTGAATCTGAACCACCACATCCTGGCCGGAGAGCCCCTTGGAGAGCAGCAGATCGTCCAGTGCCGCTCGTGCTCCCACGAAGTCACCGGAAAGTGCCGTCTTTATGAAGTCTCGAATTTCCTGCGGCTTGGCGGTGGATGTGATCTGGTAAATCGTCTCCTCATCTACCTTATCGCCTAAAAGTGCCGCCGCCTGCAGGGCATTGATGGCTTTTCGCATATCTCCGCTGGCAACATATTCAATGGCAGAAAGCCCTTCCTCAGATACTATCAGCTTTTCTTCATCCGCGATAAATTTGACGCGCTTCTTGACCGCCACGGCCGAGAGGGGCTTGAAGCGGTAGACGGCGCAGCGAGACTGGATGGGCTCAATGATCTTGGAGGAGTAGTTGCAGGATAGTATGAACCTGGTTGTGGCCGAGTAGCGTTCCATAGTGCGCCGCAGAGCGCTCTGGGCGTCATTGGTCAGGGCATCGGCCTCGTCTAGAAATATAACCTTGAAATCAGCTTCGCCTAAGGGGGCCATGCGGGCAAAATCCTTGACCTTGTGGCGGATGATGTCTATGCCCCTCTCATCGCTGGCATTCAGCTCGATGAAATTATTGCGCCAGGTCTCGCCAAAGATCTCTTTAACTATGGAGATGGAAGCTGCCGTCTTGCCTACGCCAGGCGGCCCTGAGAACAGAAGATGCGGCAGGTTTCTGGTCTTTACATAGGACTTGAGACGGCGGATTATCTCGTCTTGGCCCACAATGTCATCCAGCTTTTCAGGCCGGTACTTCTCGATCCAGATCTCCTCTTTGATAAATAACTCCTCCGGAGAAAATGGTTCGCGCTGTCATTATATCAATATTGCTGCAAGGCAACAAAGGCTAAATATAGATGTGTAACATGATGCCAATCGTTTTTTGGAGGATTTCCTATGATCAGCGAGGTGGCTGGGCAGTATAATGCAGAGGATCTGGAAAGCCAGATCAGATTGTTGTGGAAGAGGGAAGATACCTACCGCGCGGTTAGAAAGCTGCGGGTAGGCGGCAAGAAGTTTTTCTTCGTGGATGGCCCGCCTTACACCACCGGTCGAATCCACCTCGGTACGGCCTGGAATAAGGTGATCAAGGACTCTGTTTTGCGCTACAAGTCCATGAACTGTTTTGAGGTCAAGGACAGGGCGGGCTGGGATATGCACGGCCTGCCCATCGAGGTCAAGGTAGAGGAGTCCTTCGGCTTTAGAAACAAGAAGGATATCGAGGCTTATGGCGTCGATAAGTTCATCGCTCGCTGCAAGGAATTCGCGCTGCGCCAGAAGGACGACATGACAGCCCAGTTTCAGATCCTGGGCGCCTGGCTGGACTGGGAAGACCCCTACATGACACTCAAGAATGAGTATCTGGAGGCGGCCTGGTGGACGCTGAAAAAGGCGCACGAGAATAACCTCCTAGAGAGGGGTCTGCGGGTGGTAAATTGGTGCCCGCGCTGCCAGACGGCCATTGCCGACTCCGAGGTGGAGTACTGGGATGAGACCGATTACTCCATCTACGTCAAGTTCCCGGTGCTAGGTGAAGAGAACACCTACATTGTCATCTGGACCACCACTCCCTGGACCATTCCCGCCAACGTGGCCGTAGCCGTAAATCCCTCTTTCCAATACTCAAAGGTGCGAGCCTGGAAGGACGGAAAGGCGGAGATCCTCATCATGGCCTCTGACCTGGTTGAGTCAGTGCTCAAGATCGGCCGCTATCAGGATTATGAGCTGTTCTCTACCCTCACGGCAGAGCAAATGCAAGAGCTCACCTACAGCCACCCCCTGGGCGACATGGTTCCCAGACAAAAAGATATCCTGCACAGGGTTTATGCCGCAGACTTCGTGACGGCAGAGAACACCGGCTGCGTGCACATTGCACCCGGCCACGGTCTCGAGGACTACGAGCTGGGAATGAAAAATCACATGGAGATCTTCTGCCCAGTGGGAGGAGACGGACGCTATACGGCAGAGGCAGGCGAGAAGTATCAGGGCCTGTATGTTAAGGAAGCGGATAGCGAAGTTATCACCGATCTGGAGGCGCAGGGGCGGCTGCTGGCATCGGGACGGCTCGCGCACCGCTACGGCCATTGCTGGCGCTGCAAGACGCCTATAATTTTCATCGCCACCAGCCAGTGGTTCTTGCGAATATCCGATCTGCGGGACAAGATGCTCGATGAGGTTTCGCGCATAACCTGGTATCCGGAGTGGGCCGGATCGGCTCGTTTCGCTGACTGGATCAACAATGCCCGCGACTGGTGCATCTCCCGGCAGAGATACTGGGGAATTCCCCTGCCCATCTGGACCTGTTCGACTTGCGGTCATCTGGAGGTTATCGGCACGGCTGCTGAACTGGAAGAGCGAAGCGGCCAAAAGCTCGTCGATCTGCACCGTCCGGATGTGGACCAGGTCTTCTTGGAATGCCCATGCGGCGGCAAGATGACGCGCTCGCCTGATGTCTTTGATGTTTGGTTTGACAGCGCGGTTGCCTCCTGGGCCACCTTGCGCTTTCCCAGCCACCAGGAGGAATTCTCGGACTGGTGGCCGGCAGATTTCATCACTGAGGGGCACGACCAGACGCGCGGCTGGTTCTACTCTCAACTGGGAGCTTCTATGGTCTCCTTTGGCCGGGCGCCTTACAAGAGCGTTCTCATGCACGGCTTCACCCTGGACGACCAGGGCAGGAAGATGTCCAAGAGCATAGGCAACATCGTCCAGCCGGAGGAGGTAGTGCAGAAGTTTGGGGCCGACATCCTGCGCTTCTATGTGCTGGGAGCCAATGCCCCCTGGGAGGATCTGCACTTCTCCTGGGACGGCGTGGAAAACACCTCTCGCATGCTCAATATCTTCTGGAATGCTTATCGTTTTGCTCTGCCCTACATGGTCCTGGATAAGTTCGATGCCGGCAAGGCGGATCTATCCAGGTACGAGAGCAATCTGCGTCCTGAGGATCGCTGGATCCTGTCCCGCGTGAACAGCCTGATCGAGGATGTCACATCCGAGATGGATGGCTACCAGTTGCATCGCATTGTCCGTTCCATCTCCGACTTCATACTGGAAGATCTCTCTCGCTGGTACATCCAACTGGTAAGGCCTCGCACCTGGATTGAGCAGGATGATCCGGACAAGCTGGCAGCTTACGCCACTATCTATGAGGTTTTGGTTAAACTCAGTCAGATCATGGCTCCGTTTACTCCCTTCATCTCTGAGTCCATCTACCAGAACCTGGTGAAGGGCCTGGACGAAGGAGCACCGCAGTCGGTGCACATGTGCAACTGGCCGCAGGCTCAAAAGGGGCGGATAGACAAGCGCCTGGAAGAGAGCATGGGGCTGGTAAGGGAGACTTCCATGGCCGCCTCCAATGCTCGCCAAAAAGGCGGCCGCAAATTGCGCTGGCCGGTCTCAGAGATTGTGATCGCTCCTGCTAAAGAGGGCTTGGACCTGGGGCATCTGGAAAATGTCCTCAAGGGCCAGACCAACTCCAAGAAGATAACCGTGCTGGCTGTGGGAGAAAAGCCAAAGATGGACCTGGAGATCGCTCCCGTTCATAAGAAGATTGGTCCGGTTTATAAGAGCGAAGCCAAACTGGTAGTCGAGGCCATAGCCGCCGCCGATCCCTTTGAGGTCAAGAGGCAACTGGATAGCGGTGATGCCATCGTCTCCTTCGCGGGAAAGGAGTATAAAATAACTGCTGAGATGGTGGCCATTAAGGAATTGCCGCCGCAAAATTTGCCGGCGGCTGAGTTTTCCCGGGGATTTGTCTATGTGGACATCACCCTTACTCCAGAGCTGGAGGCGGAAGGGTATGCTCGAGAGATCATTCGTCGCATCCAGGACATGAGAAAGGAGCTGGATCTGCGTGTGGAAGATCAGATCCGGGCGGTTGTTGATATCGAGAGCAAGCCGATCCTCGACTTAGCAATGGGAAAGAAGGATCATATTGCCAGCGAGGTTCGAGCCGCAGATTTCCAGTTGGG
>JAQTYS010000140.1 GCA_028688175.1 Methanothrix sp.
GGCACCACATCGATCTTTCTCTAAAAGATGTCAATGAGCATCAGCGTCGCGAGAAGATTCAGGAGTGGAAGGCAGACCAGAAAGCCTGGAAATGGCTGGAGATGGCTTACAAGGATCGGCCTGAGGACGTTAAGCGTGTCGCTGATGTTCTAGTGGCAGCGTATGACAGCCTCTATCTGGCCATGGAGGAGGCGGCTATCAGTGGAGTCGGTGCCCTGAAGGATGTCGATCTGACGGAAGAGGATCGAAAGATGCTGGAGAGTCTCTCCAAGGATAACGTCAAGATACCATCCGTTGATATCAGCGGCTATGTGGATATCACTTCTCCTGCTCCGGACGGCGTGGATGTCATCCGTAAAGCCCTCAAACAGGCCAAACGCAGCAAAGACAAAGATGCTACGCTCTCCATAACTTATATTGGAGCGCCGCGCTATAGGATTCATGTAACTGCGCCGGACTACAAGCATGCTGAGTCTGTTCTCAAGAAGTCTGCTCAGGCTGTGGTGAAATATATAGAACAGCACGGCGGAGAAGGCACTTTCCTTAGAGAGGCATGAGATCCAAAATCCTGAGGTGTACGGCCTGCAGCCGCTACACCCTTAAGGATATCTGTTCTGTTTGTGGGGGCCATACTGCTATTACCAAGCCCGCCAGATTCTCTCCAGACGACCCTTACGGCAGGTATCGGAGAGCTCTCGGCCAGGAGGCAAAATGAAAGAGACCCTGGTTTCCCGTATCAAAGAAGTAACCCTTAAGGACCCAATTCTTATTGAAGGTCTGCCGGGCGTGGGCCACGTGGGAAAGCTAGTAGCCGATCACATGGTGGAAGAGCTGAAAGCCGAAAAGATCATCGAAATCTACTCGCCTCATTTTCCGCCCCAGGTGATGGTAAAAGGGGACGGCACCATCAAGCAGGTCCGAAATGAGATCTATGCTTATCATGGCAAGGACGGCGAGCCGGATCTGCTCATCCTCATCGGCGACTATCAGAGTGCTACCAACGAGGGGCACTATGAGCTTTGCGACATCTTCCTGGACATTGCCCAGAGCTTCCACGTAAAGAGAATCTATGCACTGGGTGGTTACGGTACAGGTCAGTTTGTGGACAAGCCCACTGTCATGGGCGCGGCCACAAGTATCGAGCTTGTGGAAGAGATGAAACAAAAAGAGGTCATCTTTCACGAGAATGAGCCAGGCGGGGGCATAATTGGTGTCTCGGGACTGCTCTTGGGCCTGGGCGCCTTGCGGGGTATCGATGTCGTCTGTCTTATGGGGGTAACCTCCGGATATCTGGTCGATCCGAAAGCAGCTTCCGAGGTCCTGCGCATTCTCTCCGGCATTCTGGGTATTGTTGTGGGTATGCAGGCTCTGGAAGAGAGGGCCAAGGAGATGGAGAAGATCATAGGCAAGCTGCAGGAGATGGAACGAGCCCAGGCTCCTTATGAGGCGGTCGGGGATGAAGATCTCAGATACATCGGATAGCCTTGATGCTCTACTGAATTATGGACATAAGCTCATCTCCCTGGCTTTGCAGGAGGGAGCTGAGCAGGCGGAAGTCTACGGCATGATTGGCCGCTCTGTGGACATTGACCTGCGCAGGGATGCTGTAGAGCTGGCCAGCGAAAGCTTTCATCGCGGCCTGGGGCTTCGGGCGACAGTAGCAGGCGGTGTGGGTTTTTCCAGTACCAGCGACATGGCGCTATTGCAATATGTGGCCAATAGCGCTGTTCTATCCGCTCGGGCCAGAGGCAGGGACGAATCCTGGCGATCTCTTCCATTGCCAAAAGAGGTGGTGCATCCGCAGGGCATCTTCGATCCTCGTTTGCAGGAAGTCGGCCCTGAGGAATGCCTTGACGCTGCGAGAAGCATGCTTTCCGGCTGTAGGACTGTCAAGGAAGCAGAGCCTGTGGGCGGTAGTGTGGCCTGTGCCTGCGGCACCCATTTTGTAATAAATTCGCTGGGAATGAGTCTTCAGGAGGATTCTACTCACATGCATGCTTCTCTGGAGACCATTGCCCGAGGTGCAGATGTGGCTACAGGCAGCGATTTTAATCTCTCCCGATGCTATCAGCCCTCGCTGGAGGATGTCGGCCGCGCAGCTGCACAGCAGGCTCGCGCTTCTCTGGGTGGGGTCAAGGCCGAGAGCGGAACCTATGATGTGCTCTTAAAGCCTCTGGCGGTGGCCGAGCTGCTCGATTATACCTTGCTGCCCGCAATTACAGCCGACAATGTGCAAAAGGGCCGGTCGTCTCTTCGGGGAAGGGTGGGAGAGAAGATCTCCTCTGAAAACCTCGTGATTGTCGATGACGGCCTTCTCCCTGGGGGATTGGATTCCTCTGCCTTTGATGGGGAAGGCGTGCCGTCCCAAAGGACGGTCGTGATTGATGAGGGCATTTTGAAGGGCTATCTTTATGACAGCTACACGGCTGGAAAAGAGGGCCTCGCGTCCACAGGCAATGCCGTGCGCTCCGGCTACACCGGCGTTCCTGGCGTAGGAATTCGAAATCTTATTGTCAGCTCTAAAGAGCCCCAGGATCTTCTGGCGGAGACGAAAGGCCTTCTGGTGGGCGGCCTCATTGGAGCTCACACCGCCAATCCCATCTCCGGCGACTTCTCTGTGGAGGCAAAAAATGCCTTTTTAATTGGCCCTGGTGAAGTTGCGAAGCCTATCCGTTCTTTGATGCTGACCGGAAATTTCTTCGAGCTTTTGAAGGATATCGAGGTTGGCAAGGACGTGAGGGCCGTTGGGGGAATAGTCACGCCTACAGTGAAGGTCAGAATGTTGGTTGTAGGAAGCTAAAGGTGATTTTCGATGATTATTGGAGGGCCTGCCTCCCAGCTTCTCGCTGGCCGGGTGGCCGCAATTTTAAATGAAACGCTTGCTCTTTGTGATTACAAGACATTTCCCGATGGCGAGTCGTACACGCAAATTGTAACGCCTCTTGATGATGAGATCGTAATAATCCAGTCCACACCCACCGACCAAGACCTGGTCTATCTCTTGCAGCTTTTGGATGTCTGCCGGGATTCGCGTGTCTCTCTGGTCATACCTTACTTTGGATATGCCCGCCAGGATAAGATCTTCAAGCCGGGCGAGCCCATGACTGCCAGGGCGCTGGCTACGGCCTTGAATCCATTCTTGCAGAACGGTCGCGTCCATCTGGTAAATATTCATGCTCCTTCCATTATGGCTCACTTCCAGTGTCCCATCGAGAATCTGGATGCGACGGCTCTCTTAGCGGAGCGGATCGGCAGCATGGGGCTCGCGGACACGGTGGTCATCTCTCCAGACAAGGGTGCTATGGCCATGGCCAAAACCGCCGCGGCCTGCCTGGGCTGCGAGTGCGACTTTTTGCAAAAGACCCGGCTATCGGGAACGGAGGTCTCCATGGCCCCCAAAGAGGTGGCGGTTAAAGGCAGGGATGTGGTCATCTTCGATGATATGATCGCCACAGGCGGCACCATGGCCACGGCCATAGCGCTTCTGCGCCAGCAGGGAGCCAGTCGTGTCTATCTGGCGGCGGTGCATCCCGTCCTCACCGGATCGGCCATACTCAAGCTCTATCGCTCCGGAGTGGAGGCGGTGCTGGCCACGGACACTCTGGACAAGGGCGTGAGCACAGTATCGGTGGCGCCACTGATTGCCAGGGCACTGAGAGCGTAAAAAACATAACGGGAATCTTGCGCCTTCGCGTGAACGGGGGCCTTGCGCGAAGGCTAAGAAAGGGTGGGCGAGTGGAAATAAGGCCTCAATTGTCGCTTTTTTTAAAAGCTCGCCGGAGGCTTGCCAAGAGCCAAAAAGAGCTGGATTATATGAGGGCAATATACCGAAATGCTATATATTATGGGTGCAACTTCATTAGAAAAAAGAGGAACCTTTTATGAGATTAACAAATTCTGGATCACTGATCTTTTTGGCTGTACTGCTTGCCGTGTCCCTGGCTGGTCCGGCTCTCGCCAGCGCTTCCCAGACTGACGATTCGGGCATGATGTACGGCCTGGTTCTCGGCAACAGGATACCCTACGAGTACTTCGTCACCATGGGACATAACGACACCGATTTGGGCCCAGGCGACGATCCATGGGAGACGGGATCTTACGATCTGGCTCTGATGGACGCCAGCATTGAGAACTTCAATGTGCTGAAGTACACCTCGGTGCTGCCCCCCGAATCAAAAGAGATCAACCTGAGCGAGGCCCGAGAGTACTTCCACCATGGCGCTGCCATTGAAACCATTATGTCTGATCTCAATGGCGTGCAGGGCGATACTCTGTGCACCGGGGTAGGCCGGATATGGGTAAATACCCTGGATGGATCTCTGGTGGGCGGGTTTGCTGCTGAGTACAAGAAGAAATACAATCAGACCGTCGTGCCTGAAGAAGAAGCCAGGTCGGCGGCAAAAGAGGCATTGCATAACTCCCTGATGGGTGAGGTAAACAGGAGATACAATGCCAGCGAGTATCAATTCTCTGAGCCAACCTATGCCATCGACTATCTCCAGGTGCAAAAGAAGTATGGTACCTCTCTGGTGGCACTATGTTGGGTGAATTACATATTTCCCCAGACCGAGATTGGTGGTGATGCATCGACAGAAGAGTGACCGGGAAGGATGATCGGCTGAATAGGCTGAGGCTTCAAGTTTGTGCAACCTTCATGCAGATCACCCACTTTTTCAAAGTCCATTAGAAACGCAAAATTTTTCTATTTCCCTCATTTCCCTCTACTGAATAGTGCGATTGATCTTGCAGCCATTGGAACGAAAACATGGCAGAAGTTATTAATGAGCAGAAATGATAATCATAATCTCATACTATTATAAATTAGGGGAGCTAATAATAATGTCCGGAAACACCTTTGGCACCATATTTCGCATCACCACCTGGGGCGAGTCGCATGGGCGAGCAGTGGGCGTGGTCGTGGACGGCTGTCCGGCTGGCCTTGCCTTGGCCGCAGAGGATATTCAAAAGGAGCTGGACAGAAGAAAGCCCGGCCAGAGCCGCGCATCCACCGCCCGCAAAGAGGATGACCGGGTGGAGATACTCTCCGGCATCTTCGAAGGCCGGACGACTGGTACGCCCATCTCCCTGCTGGTCTGGAACAAGGACGCCGACTCTTCTGCTTACGATCTTCTGCGCAATAAGCCCCGGCCTGGTCATGCCGACTACGCCTACCAGATGAAATACGGTCTGCGTGACCATCGAGGCGGAGGCCGGGCTTCGGCTCGGGAGACGGTGGGCCGGGTTGCAGCCGGGGCTGTAGCCAAGAAGCTGCTGAGCGAAGCGGGCATTACAGTTGCTGCCTATGTATCTGAGCTGGGCGGAATCGTGGCGGAGATTGACCCCTCAACTGATTTGCTCTTGCTTCAGGCCCAGGCGGAGACCAACGCCGTTCGCTGTCCTGATGTCGCGGCTGCGGAGCGGATGCTGGAGCGGCTGGATCAGGTGAGGGCGGAGGGTGACAGCCTGGGCGGGGTGGTGGTGATAGCTGCCACGGGCGTGCCCGCGGGCTTGGGCGAGCCGGTCTTCGACAAGCTGGATGCGGATCTGGCAAAAGCGCTCATGAGCATCGGGGCGGTAAAAGCGGTGGAGATCGGCGCGGGACGGGAGTGCTCCGGCATGCAGGGCAGCGAGATGAACGACCCCCTCTTCCTGCGGGACGGCAAGGTCGATTTCGAGAGAAACCATGCGGGCGGCATTTTAGGCGGCATCTCCACCGGGGCTCCCATCGTCTGCACCATCTCCGTCAAGCCCACGCCCTCCATCGCCAAGCAGCAGAGCACAGTTGATCTTGCCATCGGCGAGGCGGTGGAGATCAGAGTCATGGGCAGGCACGATCCGGCCATTCCGCCCAGAATTGTGCCCGTGGCCGAGGCCATGGTGGCCCTGGTGCTAGCCGATCACCTGCTGCGGCAGAGGGGGGCGAGGATTTGATCATTGTTTTTAGAGCCGCTGATTCTATGCAGCCCGGTTTTGCTTTCTCAGCGCTTCTTTCCTGGCATCCTCTGCCGCCTTGTAATCGGGCTTGATCTCCAATGCCCTGTCAAAGCAGGCAATCGCTTCATCGTTTCTGCCCATTTTCGAGAGCGTTGTGCCCTTGTAATACCAGGCTATGAAGTTCGATTGATTGCGGGCGATCACCTTATCATAAAACGGCAGTGACTCGTTGTACAGCCCCATGCTCTGGGAGACTCCCGCGCTCTCCAGGTCGCGCTCATCCTGCGTGGCTACGCCTTGCGGGCTGGTATCGGGAACTGAGCCGATAAAGAGCAGGCCGATCATGATCAAAATCATCACTCCTGCAAAGAGCATGCTATAGAGGATTCGGCCCAGGAACTTGGTCTGGTTATTATCACTATTAAGAAGTGGCAAGGATGAAGCGATTCTGTCCGGACCGGTCAGTGACATTATCCCAGCAGCCGTCAGCAGGACTCCAGGGATGATCCAGCCTGTCCAACCCATGTTTGTATAGGACCCTGAGGCATAGCCAACCGGAAATCCGGCCAGCCCGCATAGGATTATCACCCAGCCCAAGTTCATCTTTTTAACGGGATAGAGCAGAGAGGATACGGCTCCTATCATGCCCAACAGGATGAAGATGCAAGCTCCCGTCTCAGGAGAGATGATGTTTCCCTCAATCCAGCTCCGGGGAATGTGCGAGGAGACCGCTGAGATGATAAACCACAGTAGCTCCAGGCCGCCGATGAGGATGCCAAAGAGTCCACCAATAACACCCGGGATAGTCACGATTGCTTTTGCCATTTTGCCAACTCTCCGGTTGTCAGTTTTTGTCGATATCAACTCGTGGTTGGATGCTTTGCAGAAACAATGTTGAGTCACTTTAGATAGATTTAGTTTTTGATCGGAACCGACCTGTGTGTCGTCCCGAAATTATCCAAGGAAAACGATTCTAAGTCGGTCTTGGGCAAAAAGGATGGTCTTCCTGTAAGTGTATTTGATGAAATGTTTATATATTTTGACAGTTTGTACTTTAATCATGAATTCTCCTGTAGGAAT